>MVZB01000010.1 GCA_002068205.1 candidate division BRC1 bacterium ADurb.BinA292 | reverse complement strand
GAGTCGGCCACCCGCCTCCAGATCCGATCCGCCGACGCGAGGGGCATCGCGATAGCAACCTGGAGCCGACCGGCCACAATTCTGCGTCATTCTGACGCAATCCCTGGCGCAGGATGGCCCGGCCCTTCCTCCACCGTCGCACGTGAACATGGGCGGATTCCTCATCCGATCCGACTCGGGCTGGCAGGTCCAAAATAAGTGCTTGACCGCCCGGGGGAGTGTGTGTACAAACGTGGGGAAAAGTAGGGCTGGATGTGGAACAGGACCTGAATTTTGGGGAATCCGCCCTAATCCTGGACACTCCTGGGGAACCCGGCCCAGTCGGTTCCCTTCCCGGCCCTGAATGAGGTCCCGATGGAGACCCGGTTCCTCGGCAACGAGCAGATGACCGTCGACGGCAAGGGACGGGTGGGCATCCCCGCGCGTTTCATGGCCGTCCTGCGCGCCGTCTGCCCGGAGCAGACCGAGCAGGTCGGCGTCATGATCACGCCCGACGAATCGATCCGCGTGATGCCGGCCAACTACTTCGAGCAGGAGATCGAGCGGCTCAGCCAGCTCGACGACCAGGTCGACGACGAGCGGATGGTGCTGAACCTGGCGACCTCGACCGCCGAGCTGCTGCCGCTGGACAAGCAGAACCGGATCAAGCTCAACCCGCTGATGATGGAGTTCTGCTCGATTGACCGGCAGGTCGTCTTTGTCGGCAGCCTGAAGTACATGCAGGTCTTCGACGTCAACAAGTGGCGCCAGATGGTGAACGCCGGATTGAAGGTTTACGGCAAGGCGACGACGGCGATCGCGGCCCGCAAGGCGCCGGCCGCCCCCGTCAACCAGTTTGTTCTGAACGTGCCCGGCGCGGGCCCGAACGCCCCCGGCGCCTGAGCCGACGATGAGCGAGCCGGTCGATCACGAACCGGTCTTGCAGGAGGAGGTGCTCCAGACCCTCGACCCGGCCCCCGGCAAAACGGTGTTTGACCTGACGCTGGGGCTGGGCGGACATAGCCGACTGATTCTCGCGCGACTGGGCGAGGAGGGGTTGCTGGTCGGTGTGGAACGCGATCCGCAGATGCTTGCCGAAGCCCGGCGGCGCCTCGAGGCCGCCGGTTGCCCCCGCTCCCGCTATCGCCTGCTCCTGGCGAACCATGAGGATCTGGCCGAACTGATCCGGCACGATCCGCAACTGGCCGATGTTCCCGCTCCCGATGCCGTGCTGCTCGACCTCGGCCCCTCCACGCCCCAGTTGCTCGACCCCGACCGCGGCCTGTCCTGGACGAGCCCCTCGCTCGACATGCGAATGAACCCGCGGGCGGGCGGGCCGACCGCCGCCGAGATCGTCAACTCCTGGCCGCCGAAGGAACTGGCGCGGATCTTCCGCGAGTATGCCGACGAGCGCTGGGCCGGGCCAATCGCCCAGCGGATCGCGGCCGAGCGGGTCAAGGGGCCGATCGAGAGCGGCCGGCGGTTGGGCGAGATTGTCGCGGCCGCGATCCCGCGCAAGGCCTGGCCGCCCAGGATTCACCCGGCCACACGGGTTTTCCTGGCGCTGCGGATCGAGGTCAACGGCGAATATCGCTCGCTCCAGCGCGTGCTGCCGGCGGCCTTCGAGGCCCTCAAGCCGGGCGGCCGGCTGGTCGTGATCACGTTCCACGGAGGTGAAGACCGGATCGTCAAACAGTTCATGCGGGAGAAGTCGACCGCCGAGCTCCCGCCGTGGCCGTTGCCGCAAGGCGCGGCCCAGGCGCCGGCCCGGCTGCTGACGAGGAAGCCGCTGACGCCGCGCGAGGACGAACTGCGGCACAACCCCAGAAGCCGATCGTCGAAACTGCGGGCGATCGAGAAACTCGGGGACGAGACGGCGGGCTGATTTCGGGCCCACGCATTGACGCCGCAGCGGCGATCACGAAGACGAGCGACGGGATTTTCGGACGGGAAAGGAGAACGGAGCATTGGCTGGATACGCGCAGCGACTCGATCCCGGCGACAATGTGCGGCTGGTGCCGTTCTCCGCGTTGATGCGCGTCCTGTTTGCGCTGGGGCTGCTGCTGCTGTTCGCGTTGGGCCACCTGCACCTGCGCTTCATGCTCGACGGGGTGCGGCGTGACGCGATCCGCCTGCAGACGACGCATGACCAGCTGACGAGCGAGAACAACGCCCTGCGCGGTGAACTGGAGGCGCTGAAACAGCCCGAGCGGCTGTTCGAATTTGCCCGCGCCGAACTGGGGATGATGCCCTACGGCGAGGAGCGCGTCGAGATCCGGATGCCCGAGGAGATCTACACGCGCTACGCGATGGCGCGGACCAAGGCCGGCGGCCCGGCGCAACCGCCGCTCTCGCCGACGGCGATCCAGGCCGCCCTCTGGCTGGAGCGGCTGGGAGAACGCGTCGGCTGGGCGCCCGCGGCCCAGGCCGGGGAATGAGGGCGATCAGGACTTGAAGAACGCGGGGAGGGCCGCTCAGGCGTGACTCATCCCTTCGCGCAAATCAGGAGATTTTCGAAAGCCGGGAACCGAGCCCCGGCAACGAATTTTCGAGCCAGGACGAACGATGGAGGATGGCCCCGCGCCGACCAGGGCGCGATGACAGATTTCACCGGCGCCGCCCAGGCGGCCGCCGGCTTCGAGTTTCTCCCACTCAGGCCGTCCGTGGCCGCGCGCGTCCCGCTCCCGCTGTTCATCTCCCGCAGCTGTTTCCCGTGCGCGTTCCCCCTGACCGGACCGTATTCCCGCACCGGGTGCCGACCCAGGCGATCGATCCCGTTCCCGCTGTTCTGCTCCCGTGGATCTCCGGCTGCTCCGTTGCCGCTGCTCGATCGCTCTCCCCGTGACGTCGGTCCATGTTGCCGCTCCCAGCCGCGTTGCCTGTTCAAGACCTCCCTTCCCGACCAAGCGCGGGCGGCGCAGGGCGGACGAGTGCGGAGACGCCAGGCACTGTTGCGGGCCTCGCCGGCCCAAAAACAGAAGGGGGGCAACGTCGCGGCATCCGACCGCTCACGACGTTCCCCCCGCCTGGCGCACAGTTCCCGCGCCGTTCGGCGCCGGAACGAGATGGTAGGTTTTTTGCCCGGAATCGGGCCGACTCGCCACTGAACCTGAGATCGACGGTATCCAGCCCCCTCCGGGTTGTCAAATTGTATTTGGCGGGCCGCGGGCCCCCTCGTCCCCCGCATCGGCCGACCAAAACGAACGGGGGGCGGTCGCCGGCCGCACCCCCTGAGCGCTTCATCGGCCGGTTCCTCATCGGGCTTGCGGACCGTTCCCGGGATTGGACATAGCCCGCCTGGAGGCCCCCCATGCTCCGTAAGACCTACCGCTTCCGGCTGCTGCTGCTCTGGTGCAGCACGTTCTTCGTCTTCTCCGCCATCCTGGTCCGCCTCTATCACGTCCAGGTCATCGACAACGAGAAATATCTGGTCCGGGCCGCCGAGCAGCAGCACAAACGGGTGACGCTGACGCCCCGGCGCGGCGACATCCTCGACCGCAACGGCAGCATCCTGGCCACCTCGTACTTCACTGATACGATCGTGCTGGATACACGCAAGCTGCGCCGCGGCAAGGGCGACGAGGCTCCCCTGGACATCCCGCCGGGCCTGATCGACGATCTGGCCGAGGTGCTGGGCCGCCCGCGCAGCCAGATCCAGCAGTATTTCGACAAGCCGTATCGCTACTACGTCTACCGCAAGGCGCCCGAAGAGGTCAGCCAGGCGATGGCGATGATCGACGAGCGCTATGACCTGCCGCCCAATACGATCATTTTTGAGAAACAGAGCAAGCGCTATTACCCCAAGGCGCACCTGGCCGCCCACATCCTGGGCTTCACGAAGATCGACGACGCCGGGGACAACATCGGCCTGGCCGGCGTCGAACTGCAGTATGACGAGTACCTGAAGGGGTCTTATCAGGAGACGCAGATACCGGTCAATTCGCTGCGGACCGGCCTGGCGCCGATCGCCGACGAGGTGATTGAATCGACCTACGGCCACAATCTGATTCTGACGATCGACGAGCAGATCCAGATGTTTACGCAGCGGGCGCTGCGGCGGCGGGTCGGCGAGCTGCAGGCGCGCAGCGGCGTCGCCATCGTGATGGACGTGCGCACCGGCGGCATCCTCGCCCTGGCCAACTGCCCCGATTTCGACCCCAACCACTTCTCCGAGACCGACGACGATCAGCGGCTGAACCGGGCGCTGACTGACCCGTTCGAGGTCGGCTCGGTGATGAAAATCCTGACGACGACGTTGTTGCTGGATGGCGGCCTGCTGACGCCCAGCGAGAACGTCAACACCGGCTCGGGGGCGGTTTTCCTGCATGGCCGGTGGATCCGCGACGTGCATGCGATCGGCGGCTGGGTCCCGTTGCGCCATGCCTTCGCCGAATCGAGCAACGTCGCGATGGCGCTGTTGAGCGAGCGGATCGAGCAGGTGGCCTACTACCAGGGCCTGCGCCGGTTTGGACTGGGCAGCTCGCTGGGAATCGACCTGCCGGGCGAGGGGAGCGGCATCCTGCGGCCGGTCGAGCAATGGACGGCGATGTCGCGCGCCTCGCTGGCGATTGGCTACGAAACCTCACTGACGCCGCTCCAGGCGGTCTCGGCGCTGGCGGCGATCGGCAACAACGGCTGGCGAATGGCCCCCCACGTGGTGCAGGCGGTCGTCTCGCGCGACGGGCGCACGATCCGCGAGTTCCCCGGCGAACCGGTCGAACGCGTGGCCAACCCCGAGACCTGTGCCAACATGCTGGAGCTGATGGAGGCGGTCGTGCTGGAGGGGACCGGCAAGGGCCGCGCCGAGGTGCCCGGCTTCCGCGTCGGCGGCAAAACCGGCACGACCGTCAAGCACTACCGGTCGGATTCGGGCCGCAAGCTCTACATCGCCTCGTTCGCCGGGCTGTTTCCGATCGACGAGCCGCGCGTGGCGATTTTCGTCACCGTGGACGAGCCGCGCGGCGCCAAATACGGCGGCGAGGTCTCCGCGCCGGTCTTCCGCGAGATCGCGCTGAAGGTCGCCCATATCCTCGGCATCCCCCCCTCCGACCCCGCCGAGTATGAAGCCTATCGCCGCAAGGAGGAGGGGTTTGTCGATCCGGCGCTGCGGGTCGCTGAGGACGGCGACTCCTCGCCGTCGGCCGAGGATAATGGCGTGCTGGCGGTCGACGCCGATTCGGGCGGCATGCCCGCCGCGCTGCCGGTCGAGCCGGGCCGCCCGGTTCTGCCGGCGGTGGATCTGGCGCTGGCCGAGAGCCTGCTGCCCGCAACCGGCGACGAAGACGCCGAGGCTGAACGGCCGCGCATGCCCGATTGCCTGGGGCTGACCATGGTGGAAGCCTGGGAGCGGCTGGCCGAAGCCGGCATCGAGGCGCGCATGATCGGCTCGGGGCTGGCCGTGCGCCAGGATCCAGCCCCGGGCCGCCGCCTCCCGGCGAGCCGCGCGGCGATGGTGGTGTTTGCCCAGAATACCGACGTGGCCCAGAAAGCCAGTGCGGGCGAGGACGCCTTTCAGGCACAATAGGGCCGCTCTCCCGGTCGGTTCCGGAGCCACAGGCGAGCGCCGCCGAATCGGTTGGGCGGGCGGAAATCCATTCCCCGCCGAGGACCACAACAAGCCTTCCCATGCACAACCTGGCCGCATTGCTTGAAGAGACCCGGCTCGCGCCGGCCGCGCGCGTGCCGGCCGACCTGTCGATTGAGGCGGTGACCGATGACTCGCGCCGCTGCGGCCCGGGGGTGCTCTTTGTCGCCATCGCCGGCGGCCGGGCCGACGGCCACCAGTTTCTGGCGCAAGCCGCCGCGGCCGGCGCACCTGCCGCGCTCGTCAGCTCTCCCCGGGCGAAGGCGCCGGCCGGGCTGCACCTGATCCAGGTCGAAAACACCCGCCAGGCCTATGCCCGGCTCTGCCAGAAACTGGCGGGCGATCCCAGCGCCGGCATGCTGGCCGCCTGCGTGACCGGCACCAATGGCAAGACGACCGTCACCTACATGCTGGAGGCCATCCTGCTCGCGGCGGGATTGAAAACCGGCGTCCTCGGCACCGTCAACTACCGCTGGGGCGATCATGTGGAGCTCGAGCCCGCCCCCCAGACGACCCCTTCGCCGGCGGAACTGGCCGAATACCTGCGCCGGATGCGGGCCGAGGGCGTCCAGGCGCTCGTCATGGAAACCAGTTCCCATGCCCTTGACCAGCACCGGGTGGACGGCATCCAGTTCCGCGCCGCCGGGTTCACCAACCTGACGCAGGACCACCTGGACTACCACAGGACGATGGACGAATACCGCGCCGCGAAGGAGCGACTGTTCACCGAGGTGCTGCCGGCGGCGGGCGGCGGCGTGGCGGTGCTGAATCTGGACGATCCGGCGGGGCGGCACTATGCCGAGCGCGTGCGCCAGACCGCACCGGGCGTTCAAGTTTTCTCCTTCAGTTTCCACCGCCCCGACGCCGACCTGCTTGTCGATACGGTCCATGTGACCCGCCATGGCCAGTACGTCCGGGCGCGCCTGCGGGGGCGGCCGTTCTACCTCCAGCTCCGGTTGCACGGGTTGTATAATGTGCAGAACGCGCTCGTGGCGGCCGGGATGGCGCTTGGCCTGGGGCTGGATCACGACGCGATCGCCCAGGGTCTGGCCGCGACACGCGGCGCGCCGGGGCGGTTTGAATTGGTCGAGGCCGGCCAGCCGTTCCCCGTGATCGTCGATTACGCCCACACCCCCGATTCGCTGCAGCAGACGCTGCTCAATGCCTGCGCCTTCCGGACGGGGCGGCTGATCGCCGTTTTCGGCGCGGGGGGCGACCGCGACCCCGGCAAGCGGCCCCAGATGGGACGCGTCGCCGCCCGGCTCGCCGACCACATCATCGTGACCAACGACAATCCGCGCACCGAGGAGCCCAAGGCCATCGCCGAGATGATCCTGGATGGGATCAAGGAAGCCGCCTTCGGCACGACCCGCTGGCAGGTGATCCTGGACCGCGCCAGCGCCATCCGCGAGGCGATCCGCCTGGCCATGCCGGCCGACGTGATCGTCATCGCCGGCAAGGGGCACGAGAACTACCAGGACGCGATGGGGCGCAAGACGCACTTCGACGACCGGGAACAGGCCGCCGCCGCCGTCGCCGCGCTGCGCCGCGCGAAGTGAAAAGCCGGCCCATGCGCCGGAGAGTGGATGTCGCGGCGGGGGGGATTACCGCGCCGGCGCCAGCCGCCGCGGCTCACTAACACGACGAGGCGACGCACGGAGCATGGCGGGTCGGGCGTTGAACGCGTCGGCAGCGAGAAGCCCGCGGCACTGTGCGCCGATGGGCTTGGTGGGCCGTCTACCATTGATGACCCTGCAAGGATTGACGTAAGCTGAGGTTGGCTGCGGTGCCTGCCCTGGCCCGTTCGGCGCCTCCGGCGACGACCAGGGGCGGGGCCGCCCGGTCCAATCGCTTAGGAAACCTCGCCCCACGCCCCGATGAATCCGCAAGAAACCGTTATAAGCTCTGATCCGCGGACCCGGCTCATCCAGGCATTTCGCGATCTTGTCGAGTATCGCGAGCTGCTTGGGGCCTTCATCCTTCGTAATCTCAAACTACGCTATAAACAAACTGCCTTGGGAATTATCTGGGTCGTCCTTCAGCCTTTGATCACGGGCGTTGTCTTCACGGCGATCTATGGCTTGATTCGAGGCTCGTTCGATGGCGGCGCGGCGCTTCTGTTTTTCATGGCCGGGCTGGCGCCGTGGACGAGTTTTCAACAGGGCACGCAGATGGCCGCCACCAGCCTGGAGCAGAATGCCAATCTGATCGCGAAAATCTACTTCCCGCGCATGATCGTGCCGGCATCCCAAGTCCTCTCTTCGCTGCTCGATTTTCTGTTCGCTTTTGCGATGTTGGCGGCCATTGCCTGCCTGGCGGGCGCCTTCACGGCCTCGCTCTTGCTGTGGCTCATCCCGCTGCTGATCATTCAACTCGCTACGGCGGTTGGCCTGGGACTCTTTCTGTCGATCCTGAACGCCCAGTACCGGGATGTGAAATATGCGATCACGTTCGTGCTGCAGTTGGGCATGTTCATCACCGTCTGGCTGCCGCTGGAAGCCATGGGGCGCGGCGAATTCCACTCGGCTGACTGGGGGTGGGCCGTCCCTTACCTGTATCAGGTCCTTTCGCTCAATCCGATGGCGGCGGTTGTCGAAACCTATCGCGCGGTGATCGAGCGCAGTCCGATCAACTCGATGCTTCTGCTGAAGGCCGCCGTGATGTCGGCCCTGGTGCTTTTCTTCGGCGCCCGCTTCTTTGCGGCTCGAGAACGCCGACTCGTGGATGTCCTCTAACATGCCGGACAACGCAGAAGCACCCGCCATCGTCAGGTGGGCCGAAACCACCCCCGGCGCCGAAGCGGCCACCCCGTGGGCGGTGCGCATGCGGGATATCGGCAAGGCCTATCGCCTGGGGGAGACGCGGGCGCTCAAGGATAATTTTCGCGAAGAGCTGACGAGCCTGCTGCGCCGCGGCTTTGGCCTGGCTCGACGCGGTCGCGGCGATAAGGGGACCTTCTGGGCGCTCCGCGACATCAATCTGGAGATCGCCTGCGGCGAAACCGTCGGCATCATTGGCCGCAACGGCGCGGGCAAGTCGACCCTGCTCAAAATCCTCAGCCGGATTACCGCGCCCACGACCGGCGAAATGCGCTACCGCGGGCGACTGGCCAGCCTGCTGGAGGTCGGCACCGGTTTCCACCGCGAGCTGACCGGCCGCGAAAACATCTATCTCAACGGCGCCATCCTCGGCATGCGCCGCGCCGAGATTGCCCAACAGTTCGACGCCATCGTTGAATTTGCCGGGATCGAACAATTCCTCGATACGTCCGTCAAGTTCTACAGCTCGGGGATGTATGTTCGCCTCGCCTTTTCGGTGGCGGCCCACCTGCGCACCGACATCATGGTCGTGGACGAGGTCCTGGCCGTCGGCGACGCGCAGTTTCAAAAGAAGTGCCTGGGCAAAATGGAAGATGGCGCACACGAAGGTCGCACCATCCTGTTCGTCAGCCATAATATGGGCGCCATCCAGAATCTCTGCCGGACAACTATTTACCTTGACGCTGGGGCGGTTCGTGCCTGGGGCAAGACGTCCGACGTTATCGATCTCTACATCCGCGATACTTTGGGCGAAACGGAAAATAGTGGACGGATTGACCTGACAAACCGGAACCCTCCCGCACAGGGGCCGGCCAGGCTGCTCTACTGCGAGCTTCAGAATCGGGATAACGAACTGACATCGGTTTTTCGCTACCGTGAACCTTTGCGAGTAACTTTTGGCTTGGAGGTTCTGAAGCCCCTTTCCTTCTTATCCTTTCATCTTGGGGTCGATCGTCTGGACGGCACGCGGGTCTACACCAGTGACAGCGAAGAGAATGATCTGCATCCAGGCACGATGCTTCCCGGGACATACATCATCTCATTTCAATCGCGGGGCATGCATTTGATGCCAGGCGACTATAAGATTTCAATGCTGACGGCGCGGCAGGGACGTCGAACCCTGGATCTCGTGATGGATGTCACCCGCTTCCATGTCACGAATGTCCCTCTCGAAGGTCCGCCGCCGGCGGTCGGCACCGGAATCATTTGTGGCTCCGCCCACTGGGAGGTGGCGCCGACTCAATGCCCGGCGGAGAAGTCCACGTGAAGCTCTTCTGGGCAAATGACACGCGGCATGTATGTCACGTCGGATGTCTGGCGGTGACTGACGCCCATGATCGCATGATCCGGGAGGCCGGCGCTGTCATGATCCAACGCCACTACGTCGGGCAGGGCAAGGAAATTTGGAACGGCGACGAAAATCAAGCGATTGCGGCTGCCTTGAAAAGTCGATGGGGCAGGGCGATCTTCGAATGCGATGCCGTTGTTGTCAATGGCGAGGAAACCATCCATCACGGCAATGGCAATCATCTGCTTGCTTTTCTCGGCGCCGCACAAAGGCTCGGCAAGCGAACACTGCTGATCAATAGTCTGCTGGAGGACCTGAATGCCTTCCACGATGTGATTCGAAATCTCGACTATCTAGTCGTTCGGGAACCGAGGAGTGCCGCTGAAGCTCGCCGGCTCGGCCGCGATGCGTGCATTGCACCCGATTCGATCGTTGCAGCGGCATTCCTGGAGCAGGCATCCGCCGACTTCGGTGGTCAAGTCGTCATCGGGGACGCTCACCCCTCTCGGGCGGATATCCTTGAAGTTCTGGATCGACTTAAACGCGATCACCCGAGCTGGGACCTCCACCACGAGGATCGGAAGTTGGATTGGCCCCACGCCGTGGCGAATCTGAAAACGGCATCGATTTATATTACGGGCAGGCACCACGGCGTTTATCTGGCGGGGCTTGCCGGCATTCCCTTCGTCCCCCTGCCCTCGAATTCTCACAAGATTGAAGCGCTCATCGAATGGTCCGGCTGTGATATTCCTGTTTGCTCCAGTCTGGATCAGGTGCGCGAGGCGATCCGGCTTGCACCCTTCAAGCGCGATGAATTTGCCCGATTTCACCACTTCCTGACCCGCAATCGGCCGCTGCCTCGACTTCCGCCCATCGATCTTCCGTTACGCCGTGAACGGCCTTCACTCCAACTTCGGGCTTACTGGGCCTGGGCCACGTTCAAAAATCATTGGCTACGATGAAGCCCATTGCGCTTTACCTCCCGTTTGGTCCCGTGCATCTGCGCAACCTTCTCATCTTGTCTCGGCATATGCCGGAGTGGGACTTCGTCATCTGCCACTCGACACGCACGGAATCCCTTGCCGCATGTCCCGCGGGCAACGGCTTTTCATGGCTCAATCTGGATGACATCGACTCCTATCTTATTGCGGCGGGACAGCGGATCAAGGTGGCCATCTTCTCGAAAGTGTTCCCCGACAAGGAGATATTCCTTCTCCTGGCCGCGCTCATTCGCCACAAGCTGCCCGCCATTGCAATTGAGGAGGTCAACCAGCATGCAATGACCGAGGGAAGGATTAATAATTATATCGTACCCATCGATCATCTCTTTCTCGCATCACCCTACGAAGCCGACGCCTTGACGGGACTGGGCGTGCCGGCCGAGGTGGTGGAGGTCACGGGCTGGCCCTTTCACTCCCAATTGCTTGATGACGGGATCGATCATCGGTCAGAGATCCGGGCGCGACTGGGGATCCAAGGCGATGAAGAAGTCATCACGCTTGCGCTCTCTCTTCTTTCCGACGGGGCGGGCGCCGTTGCGAGCACGGAAACCCAGCGTGTTCGGCACGACCTGATCACCACCGTGGAAGCAGCCAGGCTTCCCGGGCAACGCACGGTAGTCAAGCTTCATCCCCGCGAGGACTTCGACGCCGGCGTCCGGTCAGTGAAGTCGTGCAGCCCGCGGGTAATTGTGGCCCCGCCCGATCTCAGCATCCACCACGTCCTGGAAATCTCGGCAGCCTGTATCAACCGTGGCAATTCACAAGTTATCCTTGAGGCTTTGCTTCGCTCAATCCCCGTCTTGCTGGTGCCCCTCGGACTGAAAACCATATTTGACGGCACCAATTCCAAGGAAGTTTTATCCGGGAGCGAAGATCTGCGAAATGCCCTCCTGCGACTCCGGCGGGGGATCCGCCCCGATTACAGCGCGGTTCTCGCCAACCACAGTCCCATCGCGCCGGATCGGGCAATCGCGCGAGTGGTTCATCGCATCGAGGAGATCGCCTGCGAACCCCTCACGCGACATCCCGACATGCTTGTGGGCATCCTTCTGTGGGCGGCGAGTCTGCAATACCAAGATGTGACGGAGAGCCTTGTGCCACACCTGTCCCAGGACAGCCGGTCAGATTTGCTACAATCCGTTAAAGCGCTGTTACGCGAATGCGCGACACATCACGATATAAAGACAATTTTGAACAATGTGAATATCGGATTGCTTTCCCAGGCCGTGCTGGCGATCTGGCTCCGTCAACTGTCGAAATATGGAGCCAATCGAGAAGACCTCGCGCTGCTGTCCTCGATTCAAGACTTCCCCAGCGACACCAACAGCTATCGCTACTTGCAGCATTATCTCTTGGCTGCTGAACTCCTCGCTTCCGGCGGATATCGCGACCGGGCCGAGGTGATCCTGGAAAAGGTGAAGGAATACCCTGGTCTATCCCTGCGCTGGCCCGACCTGTGGCGCTCGCTGTGCTGGCAGATGGGCGACTACACGCCGCGAAACGGATACTACTGGATGCGAAGGAAATTGGGCCGAGGATTCAGAAAAATCCGTATGCAACGTCGAGTTCTGAATGAAGACAACTGACACAATATCCATTGCGATCTGCACAAGAAACCGCGCGGCCCTGTTGAAGCCATGCCTGGACGCCTTGACGATTGCTCTGGCTTCACGCCCGACACCTGTCATTGTTGTCGACAATGCATCAACGGATGAGACACGTGCGATAGTGGAGGGATGTGGGTCCCTGAATATTCAATATGTGTTGGAGCCCAAAGTAGGTCTCAGTCGCGCCCGAAACACCGCGCTTGCCCTTTGCCGCACGGAATATCTCGTCTACCTCGACGATGACGCCAAACCTTTGCCGTTTTGGATGGATGCGATCGAGGAGGGTATCGCCCGATGGCATCCCCCCTTTTTTGGCGGGCCCTACCGGCCCTATTATCTGGGTGGCAAGCCACGCTGGTTTGCTGATTCCTATGGCAGCATGCATTATGAAAAGCAGGAGGGACCGTTGCCGCTCAATGGTTTTCTGTCGGGCGGCAACATGGGTTGGCGGGTTGAGCTGATTCGGTCCCTGGGCGGCTTTCCGGAGCACCTGGGCATGATCGACACGCGCATCGGCGTGGGCGAGGAAACGTATCTTCAACTGGCCCTCAAGGAACGAGGCAATAACGGTTACTTCTTTCCGCGCATGGAAATTCTGCATTTCATGGCGCCGGAGAAAATGAGTCTCTCCTATCGCGCGCGGCGCATGTGGCAGTCCGGCCTTCAGGCCCGTGCCACGAATCTGGGCCGCAGTCGCGCTCGTTTGCGGACGTTACTCTATTCCATGGTGTTCGTGCCGATCCACCTGGCCGGCATGCTGTTCCGCGATCGGGCGGTCGATCCATGCTGGCAGGGATACGTTTACCGCAGAATATTGCCCCACCTGACCTATTGGGGGGAGTTCTGGGCGCGCCTTAGCGGGCAACGATCGAAGGTTGACTAGCTGACATGGATAACCCCAGGGTATCGATCATCATCCCCGTTAAAAACCGTGCGCATCTAATGTCGGCCCTTGTCGATAGCCTTGTCCATCAGTCCTTTCTTTCCTGGGAGGCACTCGTCGTTGACGATGGAAGCGAGGCCGATGAGTTATTGAAGATCTCACAATTATGTTCCCGTGATGCGCGAATCAGGTTAATTAGGCGTGAGGCGGGGAAATCGGGCGCCGGCGCCTGCCGAAACCTTGGTTTCCGCCATGCTCGCGGTGAGTTCATTATGTTTATCGATTCGGATGACTGTATTTCCACGCCAGACTGTCTGGCCGATCGCGTTGAGTTTCTCGGCCAGCGCGGCAACCTTGATTTCTGCGTTTCTCCCGTTGAAATCTTCGAAAGCGTTCCAGGTGATCTTGCCCGCCTTCACAATATTGTTACTGCCGAAACGGATCTGATCCGATTTCTCAAGCGCGACATCCCATGGCAGACCGCCGGTCCCACCTGGCGCCGGAAGACTCTCGACCGGCTGGGCCCATGGAATGAGGATTTGCCAAGTTGGCAGGATTGGGAGTTCCATACGCGTGCTCTGCTGGCGGGCCTGTCCTACGAGCGATTCCCCGACGGACGAGCTTACTGGAGGCTTCCTTCGGCAGCCGGCAGTATCGGCGCGGCGGTCCGCTCCGTGGAGCATCTCAAGCAAGTCGAATCATTGTTGATCGAAACCGCCCAAAGGATAGATAAGAATCATTCAATGGATCGGAAGACTCGGCGCGCGTTGGCCTTCTCGTTCTTCTTCACCGCCGTGGATTTTATTGCATTAGACCGTCCGACGGACGCACATCTGCTTTGGCGGGCATTCAAGCAGGTCAGCCACGCGCCGCAGTGGGAGATTGCCGCTCTCGAACTATACAGCCGGGTATTCAAATGGCCCGGGATCAGCGGCGCCTGTCGCTGCTTATTGCATTTACTCCTTCCGCCGACGGATATCCCTCAATATTCCACGACTTTTCGGCGTTGTGGCATCGAAGGAACCAGCACATGGAATGCAGCCGGTGATGACTCTTCCCACCGGCTGTAGTTCGTGCTTATTCAATCTCACTCCGGCCGGTGAACAAGCGCGATTGCCGAAGCGCAAGCAACTTAGTCAATACGCATCGCAGTTGGCGCGCCGGCAGAAAAGATAATAGAAACATGACATAAGCTTTGGGCGGGGCCGCCCATGTGCGAACGGCCCGCCAGAGAAAGCCGCGATACGGCTGATCCAGTTCGAACAGGCAGTCCCGCGCCAGATTATAGTGCATGATGGCCCGCCGCCGACGCAGCAGCGCGGGGGTCAGCACCTGCTTGCCGGCCAGTGCTTCCAGAATCGCCTCCTCGCGCTGCCGCCGGCGCTCAAGCCGCTGGCCCTTCGTCGACAAGGATCCGCCCGCCGGCGCGAGCCGGTAGCCGCTCAATTCCTCGCAAAGCCGGTGCACGCGGTAGCGCGTGACGAGCCGGACAAAATACTCATAATCCTGCCCTGAACTGAGCGCCGGCGACTCGTCCATCCCGCCCAGCTCTTCACAGCACCGCGCCCGCATCATCACCGTGCTGGTGAAAAGCGACTGCATCAGAATCTGGTCGACCGTCACTTCCGTCGTCTCAAACCGCCACATCATTTCGCGGTAGCGTTGCACGCGGGCGGGATCGCCGAATACGTAATACCATGAGCAAACCGCATCGACCTCGGGGTGGCTTTCAAGGTAGGCGGCCTGTTGCTCCAGTTTCCTGGGTTCCCAGACGTCGTCGGCATCCAGGAACGCAAGATAGTCGCCCGAGGCCATCTGCATGGAATGATTGCGAGCTTTGGCGGCCAGCCCCGTGTGCCGAGCGAGGCGCAGCAGCTTGACGCGCGGGTCTTCCACGGCGATCCGCTCCACGATCTCGACGGTCGCATCGCTCGATCCATCATCGGTGATCAGCATTTCCCAATGGTCGTGGCTTTGCGTCCGCACCGACGCAATGGTCTCCGCGATGAATTGCGCGGCGTTATACGCGGGAGTGATAACGGAGACGAGCGGTTTTCGGACGCGTCTCATCGCGAGGCCCGATCAAGATGGCTGAGAATGCCCCGCTGCTGCTCGATTCGCGCCTGGTAGGTGTTGCGCTCGGCGAGCTCCCTGCGCTGGCGTGTCAGAACGACTTGCTGCTCCCGGTGCCGCTCGAAATGAGTCAGAAAATCCACCCACTCTTGCGGCGACCGGGCCACGTGAACCAGATCCGGATTCGGCAATTCGAGTTGCGCGAAATCGGTGCTCAGGATCGGCTGGCCGCTGATGGCATACTCGTAAAATTTCAATGGCAAACCGCAATGCTGCGCCGTGGCCTTGCCGGCATAGGGAAACAGCAGCACGTCGGCGAGGGCCAGGTATCCCGGGATCTCCTCGTGGGGCTTTGCCCCAAGCAGATGACAATTCCCTAACGCCCCCAGGCGCCGCGCCTCCTTCTCCGCCAGATGGTACGGACCAATCAGGACGAATTGCCAATGGGGGCAGGCCCCGGCGACTTCCTCCAGCAGCGCGAAATCAATTCGAGCCGTCAACGCGCCGGTAAAGAGCGCGCGGGGACGGCGGATTCGTTCCATCTCGGCGGGATGGCGGTTCCGGTTGCTCTCCCACCAGGCCAGGTCAACGGCATGCGGAATGTGGAACGTATTGGCATTGTGCGGCAGAAGCCGCCGCCGCAGGATATCGGAGGTGGTGAAAACCACATCCACCCGCCGGCAACATTCCGCCTCTTCGCGGAATTCATTCGCAGTGCCGTGACCGTAGCCGTAAAGATCGTTGCAATAATAAACCCGCAGCGCGTCGGGGAAGAGCTCCAGCAGATCGTAGCGCACCGGCTCCTGCATCAACACCACGATCTCCGGCTCCCAGCCCAGCACGCGCAGGTATCGCCGGATGCGCCGCTGATCCAGCGGCCGATGCAGCGCCCGCAGGGCATTCCCCATAAGTCCCCCCTTCAGCATCCGGGGAAAGGCGGGCGGCATCGCGCCGACGTGCAGGCGGGGGTGGACCCGGCGAAGCTGCCCGTGCAACGACGGGCCCCAGCGGGCATCGCCGCGCATGAAATGGTTCGGATACGGCGAACCTTCCAGCAGGAGAATGTGATTGCCTGCTTCCGCCCAGGCCATCGGCATCCGGTGTCGAAATCCTTGACGTCCCTCCCACACGCCGTCCGTCACAACCAGCATGCGATTGTTGCGGAGGAGGGGCGTGGGAGAGGCCGGCGAGGGATTCAACTTCGCTCACGCGCATTCGGTCAGCCCCAGCACGCGGCGGTAGACGTTGAGCGTCCCGCGCGCGGTGGCGGCCCAGGTGAACTGGCGGGCGCGGCGCAGGCCGGCGTCGCGCAGCGCCGAGCGGTGCATCGGATCGGCCAGGAACGTCACCAGCTCGCGTGCGATCGACCCCGATTCCCGCGGGTTGAAGTAGTGCGCGGCGTCGCCGGCGATCTCCGGCAGCGACCCCGCCCGCGAGATCAGCGTCGGGCAGCCGCACGCCATCGCCTCCAGCACCGGCAGCCCGAATCCCTCGTAGAGCGACGGAAAGACGAACCCCAGCGCCTGCCGGTAGAGCGCCGGCAGCGCCGCGTCGGGCACGTAGCCCGTCGGCGTCACCAGATCCTGCAGCTTCGCTTCGCGCAGCCGCGCCTCGAACGGTTTGATCCCCCACGCCGGCTGGCCCGTGATCACCAGCCGCGGCAGCTTCTGGCCGCCCGCTTCCATGATCCGCCGCGCGCGGGCGTAGGCCTCGAGCAGCGTCACCAGGTTCTTGCGCGGCTCGATCGTCGCCACGCACAGCAGGTACGGCTTTTCGATCCCCAGTTGGCGCAGGTGCTCGTTGTCGTCCGGGGCCGGCTCTTCGCGGAACCGGTTCAGGTTCACCGCGTGCGGCACCACGCTCACCTTCTCCGGCGAAACGCGGTAATGCTTGAGCAGCTCGGCGCGCGTGAACTCCGAGACGGCGATGATCTGGTCGACTTCGGGCAGCCCGCGTTCGAACGTCTGGTAGAAATATTTCCCGCCGTAGGTGTCGACCAGCGTCGGCGCGTGTTTGAAGTAGATATCGTGGACGGTCACAACGCGGCGCGCCGCGCGCACCGCCGGGATGTAACTCGCCGGCGAGTGCAGCAGGTCGATCGGGCCGGTCCAGATCTCGGCCGGGGGCCAGCCCAGATACTGCCAGCCGCGCAGGATCAGCCGCCCCGGGAGCGTCGTCCGCTTGACGTCATAAACCCTGGCCGACATCCAGGGGTCGTGCTCGGGGAGCGCGTGGCGGCGCGAGTTGACCCACACGCGCGCCACCGGCCAGTTTTCCGGCCAGATCTCGGCCAGCGCCGTCAGCAGCTCGGCCGTGGCATGGCCGATTCCCGTGCGCGGCCCGACCACCGAGGCCGCGTCGAACCCGATCCGCGGGCCGACGACGGCTTCGCCGCTCCGCCGCGCGGGAGCGCGCGACAGCCCGGCGGGCTTGAGGGCGGGGGCAACTGTCGGCGCCGAGGCCATCAGGCGTTCCCGTCCGCGGATTCGCCGGGCGCGGCCGAGTCGTCCTCGCCCGCGTCGCCGGGCTGGGCCGGCGCCGGCTGGCGCGGGCTGACCGGCTCGGGGACGATCGGTTCGCCCTTGTGCGGCACGAACCGCGGCAGCTCGCCCAGCGCCCCCGGCTCATAGGTCCCCGACGGGCTGGCCGGCGCCTGGTCCAGGTACTGGCTTCCCGCGACCAGCTCCTCCATCGTCAGGCGCGCTCCCGGCCGCAGGTCGCGCTGCATCGCGACCTCCTGCTTGGCCATTTCGATTCGCATCAGCCGCTGCGTGATGCGTTCGCGCTGGTTGAACTGCCGGCTCCGATGGACCGGGATGATCGAAACGACGGCCAAGTAGCTGAAGATCACCAGGCCGACCATCACGGCCAGTCCCGTGGACTGGCGCACCGCGGATCCAACTGCATGAACGGACATGGCGATTCCCCTCGCTCGGGCAACCTTTAACACCCATCCATCATGAAGGCCCAGGGGGCGATCAGTAAAGGAAAAGCCGCCGCGATCAGCCCCTTGCGCGTCGAGGCGCGCCGCCGCGGGCTTCCTGCATTTCCTCGCGGGCGCTCGTTGTGGGATAATCCCCATCGCGCCGGGCCGGCCGGTCCGCACCCCCGGCGCGAGCGCCATCTCCCCATGCCCCTGATCCCATGATCCTGCCCGTCCGATTCCTGCATCTTTTCCGGTCGCTCCGCCACTGCAATTTCCGGCTCTTTGCGATCGGCCATGGGCTTTCGCTCATCGGCACCTGGATGCAGATGACGGCGGTCGCCTGGCTGGTCTGGCGGCTCGATCACAGCGCCATGCTCCTGGGCGTTGTCGGCTTCGCCGCCCGCATCCCCACGTTCCTGCTCGCCCCCATCGGGGGCGTCCTGGCCGACCGGTTCACCCAGCAGCGGCTGATCATCGCGACACAGGCCCTGTCGCTGGTCCAGGCCCTTGCCCTGGCCGGGCTGATGTTCAGCGGCCACATCCAGGTTTGGCACGTCATCGTCCTGTCGCTGGTGCTGGGCGTCATCCAGGCGGTCGACATCCCGACCCGCCAGGCGTTCCTGATCCATATGATCGATGATCCGCACGACCTGCACAACGCCATCGGGCTCAACTCATCGATGGTCAACGGCGCCCGGCTCGTCGGGCCCTCCGTGGCCGGCGTGCTCATCGCGCTGTGGGGCGAGGCGGTCTGCTTCCTGATCAATGGCCTGAGCTATTTTGCCGTCATCGCCAGCCTGCTGCTGATGCGGGTGCCCGGTCGTCAGCGGGTTGCGGGCGGCCCGGCGTTGCTGGCCCACCTGGCCGAGGGGTTTCGTTACGCCTTCGGCTTCGCGCCGATCCGCGCCCTGCTGTTGCTGCTGGCGCTGGTCAGCCTGGTCGGCAGTTCCTACGGCCAACTGCTGCCGATCTTCGCCGAGCGGATTCTGGGCGGCGATTCGCGCACGCAGGGGTTTCTGATCTCCGGGGCGGCGGTCGGCGCGCTCATCGGCGCGCTGCACCTGGCCAGCCGCCCCAGCGTGCGCGGCCTGGGCCGCGTCATCGCCTGGTCGCCCGCCGTGATGGGCGGCGGCCTGATCGTCCTCGGCCTGTCGAGCTGGTTCTGGCTCACGCTGGCCGCGATGCCGGTCATCGGCCTGGGGATGATGCTCCAGATGGCCTCGACCAACACCGTGCTGCAGACGATCGTCGACGACGACAAGCGCGGCCGCGTGATGAGCTTCTATTCGATGTCGTTCATGGGCATGGTGCCGCTGGGGAGCCTGCTGGCGGGGGCGGTGGCGCAACTGGTCGGCGCCCGCGCGATGGTCATCTGCGGCGGGGCATGCTGCATCCTGGGCGCGCTCGGCTTCGCCACCCGTCTGCCCGATCTGCGCCGGCTGATCCGCCCGATCTATATCCAGAAGGGGATCATCCCCAGCCCGGCGGAACCGGCCGGCCTCGGCGTGGCCGAAGCGCCGGCCCCGGCGCCGACTCAATCGAGCTGAGCGCGCTCTCAGCTTTCGTGAAAAAATCAGGCTCCAGCCGGCTCGGCCGGCGCGGGTTCCGCCGGCCCGACTCCCTGGCTAAAGCGGACGCCGAGCCAGGTGGCGGGGTCGCCGATCAGCGTGATCCCCAGGTACGGCACCCCCACCGACTCGCGCTTGGCGGCCAGAAAGGCATCGCCCAGCCGGACCACGTTCTGCTCCCGCATCGACTCGATCATCCGCAGGATGAACTTGTGCGAGGCCAGCACGAGCGATTCGCCCACGTGGCCGATGCAGGCGATGCCGCCGCGGCCGGGCGCCTCCACCAGGTACGTGCCGATCCCTGAATCGACCCACTCGTTGTTTGTCGGGTGCGCATACCCCGGCGAGTCGAACAGCGACGAATAGCAGGTGGCGGAGAAAATCAGCGGATAGCGGCCGGCGTTGGTCAGCTCGCGCACATGCGCGTTGGTCAGCATGTCCGTCTGCGACGCCATATCCTCGGCCCCGGTCCGCCACTCCCAGTAGCTGCCGTGGCCGGCGAAGTAAACCAGGTCGCAGCCGCCATTGAGCGCGGCGACGATTTGCCCGCGCAGCGCCTCATTGCGCGCGACGTCCCGCTCGGCGTAGACGCGCGTGATCTCCCACGGCTCGCCCAGTTTTTCGGCCACCTGATCGCAGTAGTTCGCGAACCCGGTCCCGGCGATCAGCAGGGCGCGGCGGGGACCCTCCATCGCGGCGACCGCTTCTTCCCGATTGGCGTCCTCAAACGCCACCAGCTTCTCGACATAGTCGGTCACCTGGGCGGGGCGGCTGGCCGGCAGCCGGCCGATCGCCACCCGCGGCGTCGTCCCCTCCGGCCCGTAGACGTAGTACTCGTCCAGGGCGAAGATCGGCACGCCGACCGACCGCTCGCTCTCGATGTGATAGGTCGGCACCAGATTGGGAACGGTCTTCTGCACGTTGTGATAGTCGTAGTTCGCGTCGCCGACCAGGAAGACGTATTGCAGGTCGCCCGCCCCCTGGCCTTCCTTTACGAACAGGTCGTCCAGGAACCGGCGGATCGCTTCGGGCGAAAACAGACTGTCGCTGTATTCATCGTAGATGTCCTGCACATCCACCAGCAGCGTGCTCAACCCCTGGCGCCTGCGGTGCTCGATGAGCGGCTGAAGCGCTTCCACGAAGCGCGCGTGCGTGATGACCAGATACTCGGGCGGCTGGGCCGACTTCAGATCGGAGGCGAAGCCCGACTCGATCCGCTCCGGCGCCAGGTAGCCCCGCGGCCCGACCGCGACGAACCTCGGGCGGGTCACGGCGGAATCCGGTTTCACTTCATAGCGATAACGAATGGCATCGGGGGGCGATCCGGCGGGCAGCGCCAGCTCGATCCCCTCATCGATGCTGAAGATCCGTGGAGCGCCGCTGAACGCGTTCTCGATCGAGACGGCCTGCGCCAGCGTCCCAGTGGTGAACTGATAGGTCAACCGGTCGTCGATCGGGCGGAGGACCGCCTCGTAATCGATCTCAACCCAATCGATCGAGATCGAATCGATCGTCTCGCCCGCCTGCATGTTTCGCAGTTCGAGGTTGTTGTCCCGCGTCAGCTCGACTTCGGAACCGGCTGCCATCATCGGTTCGTGCCGGCTAAATGCTCGCTCGGGAATCGGAGCGCCGTGGACCACGTGCGTGCGATCGTCCCACACCGCTTCGCCCAGGTCGTGGCCGTTGAGCGCCAGTCGCCAGCGGTGATCGGGGTGGATCCCCAGCCGGCTGTTGCCCCACAGCATAATCCGGATGGCGCTGGGGGCGGCCCCCTCGGCCAGGTCCGGCAGCGTGCCCAGCGTCAACCGGTGCCCTTCGCGCGGGGGCGCCATGAAGGTTGCCCACATCACCCGGTCGGTCGGGAAGCCCTTGTAGTGTTGCAGGAAGTTGGCCTCGCGATCTTCTTCGAGATGCGCGGTGCGGGGGCAGCTGGTCAGGATCGGCTCGTCCGGCGCGGGCAAGCTCAGCGGGTCGCTCATCGTGTAGCGCACCGGCGGCCGGCCGCCATCCCAGCGCAGTAGGTAGACATTTTCGGCGGCGTGGAGGTCATGCAGGGTCTGCTCGCCGCGGGGAAACTCGCCCCAGAAGAGGATCGTGCTGTCGGGCGCCAGCGTCCCGCTCGGGCTGAGCCCCTCAACCACAATGGGAACGGGCTCCCCGCGCAGATGCAGGTTGAGCTGGTCGCCGCGGGTGGCCTGCAGGTCGAGGCCGCGGCTGGCCAGATCAAAACCCGCCAGCCGGACCATGCCGTCGCGCTTCACATAGATCTGGATGGAATCGAGCGCGGGCGCCAGCGGCACGGGGGTCGCGGCGGCCGGCGCGACGTCGCCCACCTGAAACACCATCGGCTCGCTCTTCATTCCCCCCGCCGAGTCGACGATCTGGAGCCGATGGAAGCCCGGTCGGGCGATCAGCTCGGCCGGCACGAGCGCCGAGACGACCCCGTCGGCCCCAACCGACGTCTGCAGTTCGCGACCGTCCCAGGTGACGATCGCCGTCCACAGCGGCGCGGCCAGATTGAACCACAGGGCCGAGGCGCCGTCGGGCTGCGGATTGAACGCGACGCCGGGGTCCGTCCGCCGCGGGCCGTAGTCGACCACGCGCACCCCAAGGATGGGAATGTGCAGGTCGGCGCTGCGCAGATCGGCGTCGCGGTCGACCAGCGTCAGCGTCAGCGTGCCCGGGGCATCATAATAGCGGGGCGGCAATTCCGCCGTCACCAGGCCGCTGTCGGTCACGGCCGTCTTCAGCGGCTCGCCATTGGCCAGCAGCACCGTGCCGCGCGCGGCGTTGCGCGCCTGCAGCCAGATGCCCGAGTTGCCCGACGGCTGCGGGTTGAAATCGACCCCCGCGGTGATCTCCGTCGGGCCGTAACGTTCCACGACAATCCCCTCGACCTCCAGATAGACCGGCTCGCTGACGCGGCTGGTCGGTTCATCGTAGAGGCTCAGCGCCAGCCGGCCCGGCTGCTGGAGGTGCTCCGCCGGGATGAACGCCTTGATAATGCCGTAGGCGTCGACCCGGCTGGCCAGCGCCGTCCCGTTGAGCCGGACGATGGTGTCGGAGGTCGCCCCCTGCGCGCGGATCGTAACCGTCGACAGGCCGCCGGGGACCTCGGCGAACGTCTCGCCGGCCAGCGTCTGCTGCGGCTCATACTCCGCAATGGCGATCGGTTCGTTCTCGCTCAGGGCGGGCGGGGGCGGCCCGCAAGCGGCCAGCAGCGCAAGGCTCCACGCGGTCAGCAAAATCCGCCGTAACGATCCGCCCCAGCGATGCAACTCCAATAGAATCATGACGGCACTTTCATATGAGGCCGCGCGGCCGGATGGCGCGCCTCGGCCGGGCTGCCAGCGCGAAACGACGGCGGGAAGGAGCGCATGGGGCATTCTAGGGGAACCGCCATCGGGAAAAAAAAGAAAAAAGCACCCGGGTGGTTGCCTCTCCCGCGGGTCGGGCATATAATGTTCACCTTGATGTAAAGTTTGTCCGCTATTAATTTGGTCCGTCCTTCTCCTCGCTTGGCTCGGTCGCCGGGGAGTAAGCGTCAGGCGGCAGAACTGGCCCGCCTGCAACATCCTGCAACCGTCTCCCCTTCCATCCAAAGGAGGATGCTTCCATGTCCGTGCGCGCGCAATCCCGCCGCCTGATTCTGCTGTCCGCCCTGGTGCTGGCCGCCATCGGCGGGACGGCCGCGGCTCAGGGGCCCGCATCCAAAATCAGCGGGCAGATCCTGTATCACAAGCAGATCAAGGAGTCGTTGCAGGAGCAAGGCGTTTCGCCCAGTTCCCAGGAAGCGGCGCTGCTCGAGCAAGGCATTGCGCCCGGCCCGCTCGGCGCCGAGGATTGCGCCCTTTACGTCGAGCACCCGCTGACCGAGGACGAGAAGGCGGAACTCGCCGCGCAGGGCATCACGGTTCACGAGACCTACATCCCCCCCGTGCCGGGCAAGCACCCCTACGGCTTCTATCTGGCGACGGTCGCCTACGAGGCGCTGGACACGGTGCAGGCCGATGAGCGGATCGTTCTGCTTTCCTCCACCTCCCGGCTGGATCAACCGATGAACGACGCCGGCCTGGCGCTGATGAACGTGGACGACGTGCACAACGGCATCGGCGTCACGGCGCGCGACGGCACGGGCGTCAACATCGCCGTCGCCGACAGCAGCCTGGACACGACCCACCCCGACTTTCCCGTGCCGGTGGAAGCGTACGACATGACCGACGGCACCGGCGTCGGCACTTGGGGCACCGATGTCAGCAGCACCGTGAGCGACCACGGCACCCACGTGACCGGTTCGGCCCTGGGACGCGGCACGCAGTCCGGCGGGCAGTACAAGGGCGCCGCCCCCGGCGCCAATCTCTATTTCTATAAGATCGGCAATGACTCAACCGCCAGTGCCTCCTCCACCGACGAAATCGAGGCAATTTATCGCGCGGGCGCGGTCGGCTGCGACATCTTCAGCATGAGCTACGGCGGCGTCGGCCTGTTCAATGACGGCTCCGAAGCGATGGAGCAGGCAATCGACGGCGCCGTCGCCGGAACCAACCCCGGCCAGGTTGATCCGATGGTCGTCTTCATCTCGGCCGGCAACGAGGCCGACGACGATCACCATGATTCGGTCAGCGTCGCCCCCGGCGCGACCTCGCCTGCGTTCGGCCTGACGATTGACAACACGGGCGGCGGCTCGGTCTTCGCGACGTCGATTTCCATTCACATCATCTGGATCGACGACACCCCCGGCGACTTCAACATCAGCCTGGCCTGCTCCAACCTGGGCGGTTCCGAGTCGTTTTCGTTCAGCTTCTCCGACAGCAGCGTGCGCGGCACGGAATGTCGTCGCTACACGCTGGTCCCCAGTATCAGCGCCGGCGCGTCAAAATCCTATTCCTTGACCCTGACCAACAGCGCGGGTTCCGGCAGCACGCCGCTGGTCCATCTGTTCGCGCTGACTTCCAGCAGCGTCGTCACCTTCGACAGCCCCGATACTTCCTATACGATCAGCAGCCCCGCGCTGGCCGACGACGCCATTGCCGTCGGGTCGTGGACAAGCCGCAAGACGTGGACGAACTACAAGGGAAGCGGCTTTTCGTTCCCCACGTTGACCGTGGGCACGCGGTCCAACTTCAGCAGCCTGGGGCCGCGCGTCGACGGCCTGATGAAGCCCGATGTGATGTCCACCGGCGCGGCGATCATCTCCTGCCGCGACAATGACATCGTTCCCTCCGATACGTTCATCATCGACAACGATGGGGCGGGGTTGGGCGTCGGCAATACGCTCGCCGATGCGGAGTATTGCATCAAAACCGGCACGTCGATGGCCTGTCCGCTGGCCGCCGGCATCGCGGCGCTGCTGCTGGAGGAGGCCCCAGGCGCGACGCCCGCCCAGATCAAGGCCATTCTGCAGAACAATGCCGCCAATGCCGGTTCGCCCGACAGCAACGACGGCTACGGCCTGATCGATGCGCTGGCCACAATGCAGGATGCCGCCGTGCCGGTCAAGTTCCGCCAGTTCATCGTCGAATAGTTGGGAGAAACTCGAAATCCCGCCCTGTCGGAATCGCGATCCGGAAGGCGTGCGGCGGAGCCGCATCCAACCGATTTACCGCGATCACGAATGAAGCGGCGTAGGATCCGGGCCTATCGGCATCGGGAGCCGGAGCGGGATTGAGTCAAAGCCCGCCGCCTCCCGCGGGGCGCCTGAAGCCGACGGCATGAAATTTTTGCTGAGTAAACATCCAACTCAGCGATCGTCATACGAAGGGGAGGATCGATCCATGTTCATGCGCGCGCTATTCCGCCGCCTGATCATGCTGTCCGCCACGCTGTTTGCCGCCTTTGGCGGGATGGCCGCGGCTCAGCAGCCATTTCAACAGCCCGCATCCAAAATCAGCGGGCAGATCCTGTATCATAAGCAGATCAAGGATAAGTTGCGGGAGCAAAGCGTTTCGCCCAGCTCCCAGGAGGCGGCGCTGCTCGAGCAAGGCATTGCGCCCGGCCCGCTCGGCGCCGAGGAGTGCGCGCTCTACGTCGAGCGCCCGCTGACCCAGGAGGAGAAGGCGGAACTCGCCGCGCGGGGCATCACGGTTCACCAGACCTACGTTCCCCCCGTGCCGGATAAGCACCCCTATGGCTTTTATCTGTCGACGGTCGCCTACGACGCCTTGGACGAGGTGCAGGCCGACGAGCGGATCGTTCTGCTGACCTCGACGGCGCGGCTGGATCAACCGATGAACGACCTCGGCCTGGCGTTGATGAACGTGGACGACGTGCATAACGGCATCGGCGTCACGGCGCGCGAAGGCACGGGCGTCAACATCGCCGTCGCCGACAGCAGCCTGGACACGACTCACCCCGATATTCCCGCACCGGTGGAAGCGTACGACATGACCGACGGCACCGACGTCGGCACCTGGGGCACCGACGTCAGCAGCACCGTGAGCGACCACGGCACCCACGTGACCGGTTCGGCCCTGGGACGCGGCACGCAGTCCGGCGGG
>MVZB01000009.1 GCA_002068205.1 candidate division BRC1 bacterium ADurb.BinA292 | reverse complement strand
GGCCGGCTCGTAGCCCAGATTGGGGCCAAGCCAGCGTTCCACCTCGTGCAATTCCATCCCCTTGCGTTCGGCGTAATTCTCCACCTGGTCCAGGCCGAGGCGGCCGACGTCGAAGTAGAGCGCGGCGGGATGCGCGAAGTAGAGCCCGCTGACGGCGGCGCCCGGCGTCATCGCAAAGTTTTCGGTCAGCTCGATGCCGGCGTTGCGTTCGGCGCCGAGCAGGTCGAACAGGATCCGCTTCTCGGTGTGATCGGGGCAGGCGGGGTAGCCGGCGGCGGGGCGGATGCCGCGGTAGCGTTCGGCGATCAGGGCTTCCTGGCTCAGGTTTTCGCCCTGGCCATAGCCCCACCAGCCGCGCACGAGTTCGTGCAGCCGCTCGGCGAAGGCCTCGGCCAGTCGGTCGGCCAGTGCCTTGACCATGATCGCCTGGTAATCATCGTGATCGGCCTGGAACTCGGCGACCAGTTCGGCGACGCCATGGCCCGCCGTGACGGCAAACCCGCCGAGATAGTCGAGCCGGCCGCTTTCGCGCGGCGCGATGAAATCGGCCAGGCTGTAGTTCGGTTTGCCGTCGGGGCGCTCCCCCTGCTGGCGCAGGAAGTGGAACGTGGCAAGCAGGCCGCCGCGGCGTTCGTCGGTGTAGACTTCGACATCATCGCCGATGGCGTTGGCCGGATGGAAGAAAACGACGCCGCGGGCGCGCAGACGGCGCTCGCGAATGATGCGCTCGAGCAGCCGGCGCGCGTCGTCATAGAGCTTGCGGGCTTCGGCGCCCCGCTCGGGATGATCCAGAATCCTGGGGAAGATCCCCTTCATCTCCCAGGCGTGGAAGAACGGAGTCCAGTCGATGTAACGGACGAGTTCGTCGATGGGGTAATCATCCAGCACGCGCAGGCCGCGGAATTCGGGGGTCGGGATGTCGAGCGTGTCCCAATCGGAACGGAAGGCGTTGGCCCGGGCGTCGGCGTAGGCGATCAGGGTTTTCTCTTCGCGGCCGCGGCCATGGTGCTCGCGCAGCGCGTCGTACTCGGCCCGCACGCGCGCGGCGTATTCGTCGCGGCGCTGGGGATCGAGCAGCGCCTGGACGACGCCGACGACGCGCGAGGCGTCCTTGACGTGAACGGTCGGGGCGCTGTATTGCAGCGCGATCTTGACGGCGGTGTGCAGCCGGCTGGTGGTGGCGCCGCCGATCAGCAGCGGCAGCGTGAAGCCCTGGCGCTCCATTTCGCGCGCGACATGGACCATCTCGTCGAGCGAGGGGGTGATCAGGCCGGACAGGCCGATGATGTCGACCGCGCGCTCGCGGGCGACGCGCAGGAGTTCCTCGCACGGAACCATCACGCCCAGATCGATGACCTCGTAATTGTTGCAGCCGAGGACGACGCCGACGATGTTCTTGCCGATATCGTGCACGTCGCCCTTGACGGTCGCCATCAGGATGCGGCCCTTGGCGGCGGGGGGGGCGCCCAGCCGCTGCTTCTCCTCCTCCATAAAGGGGAGCAGGTAAGCGACCGCCTTTTTCATGACGCGGGCGCTCTTGACGACCTGGGGCAGAAACATCTTGCCGGCGCCGAAGAGGTCGCCGACGACATTCATGCCGTCCATCAGCGGACCTTCGATGACCTGCAGCGGGCGGTCGAACTGGCGGCGCGCCTCCTCGACGTCCTCGTCGATGAATTCCACGATCCCCTTGATCAGGGCGTGCTCCAGCCGTTTGTTGACCGGCAGCGCGCGCCAGGCCTGGGCTTCCTTTTGCGCTTCGCCGGGGCCTTCGGCCTTGATGCTGTCGGCAAACTGGATCAGCCGTTCGGTGGCGTCGGGGCGGCGGTTGAGCAGGACGTCCTCGACCCGTTCGAGCAGTTCCTTGTCGATCTCTTCATACACTTCGATCATGCCGGCGTTGACGATGGCCATGTCGAGGCCGGCCTTGCGCGCATGGTAGAGGAAGGCGGCGTGCATCGCCTCGCGGACGCGGTTGTTGCCGCGGAACGAGAACGAGACGTTGCTGATGCCGCCGCTGACGCGACAGCCGGCGAGCCGGGTCTTGATCAGCCGGGTGGCCTCGATGAAGGCGACGCCGTAGGCGTTGTGCTCCTCCATGCCGGTGGCGACGGTCAGCACGTTGGGGTCGAAGATGATGTCGCTGGGGTCCCAGCCTTCCTCGTCGACGAGAATGCGGTAGGCGCGTTCGCAGATCGCCAGCTTGCGGTCGGTGGTATCGGCCTGGCCGGTTTCGTCGAAGGCCATCACGACGGCGGCCGCGCCGAACCGGCGCAGTTCGCGTGCGTGCTCGCGGAACACCGCTTCGCCTTCCTTCAGGCTGATCGAGTTGACGACGGCCTTGCCCTGGATGCAGCGCAGCGCGGTCTGGATCACCGACCAGCGCGAGCTGTCGACCATGATCGGGACCTTGCAGATGTCGGGCTCGGCGGCGATCAGGTTGAGGAAGCGGCGCATGACGGCTTCCGAATCGATCAGGCCCTCATCCATGTTGATGTCGATCATGTTGGCGCCGTTGTCGACCTGCTGGCGGGCGATG
This sequence comes from candidate division BRC1 bacterium ADurb.BinA292, assembly GCA_002068205.1. Lineage (GTDB taxonomy): Bacteria > Sumerlaeota > Sumerlaeia > MVZB01 > MVZB01 > MVZB01. The sequence goes on along the minus strand of MVZB01000009.1, from coordinate 24,464 downwards.
GCGACGGCGGCGTCGAAGTCGCCCTCGCGGATGGGGCGAGCCGGTGATATTGGTCCGTTCGCCGACCATGATCAGATTGGTTTCCGGCTCGATGCGCAGCGGTTCCAGGCCGCTGAACCGGCTGGTCCGTGGGCGGCCGACGGGGACGCGCGGGGGATGCGGCGCGACGGCCGCGGCGATGGCGGCGATGTGGGCCGGCGTGGTGCCGCAGCAGCCGCCCACCATGTTCAGCCAACCCTGCTGTGCGAAATCACCCAGCACTTCGGCCATTTTTTCAGGGGTGTCGTCGTAGCCGCCGAAGGCGTTGGGCAGGCCGGCGTTGGGGTAGACGCTGACCAGGCAGTCGGCCAGGCCGGCCAGTTCCTCCACATAGGGACGCATGTCGTCGGCGCCGAGGGCGCAATTGATGCCGACCGAGAGCGGGCGCGCGTGTTCAATTGAATACCAGAAGGCTTCCACGGTCTGGCCCGAGAGCGTGCGGCCCGAGCGGTCGGTGATGGTGACCGAGATCATCACGGGAAGGCGGGCGCCGAGCTCCCCCTGCACGCGGTCGATGGCATAGAGCGCGGCCTTGAGATTGAGCGTGTCGAAGACCGTTTCGCAGAGGAGCAGGTCGACGCCCCCCTCGATCAGTGCGCGGGCTTGTTCGGCGTAGGCTTCGACAAGGTCGTCGAACGTGATGGCGCGATAGCCGGGATCGTTGACGTCGGGCGACATCGAGGCGGTGCGGTTGGTGGGGCCGATGGCGCCGGCGACGAAGCGCGGGCGGTCGGGCGTGGCGGCGGATTGGCGGTCGGCGGCGGCGCGGGCCAGGCGCGCCGCGGCCAGGTTGATCTCGCGCACGAGGTGGACCGTTCCATAATCGGCCTGCGAGACGGCGTTGGCGTTGAACGTGTTGGTTTCGATGATGTCGGCGCCGGCGTCGAGGAAATCGGCGTGAATCTTCTCGATGACGTCCGGCCGCGTCAGACAGAGCAGTTCGTTGTTGCCCTTGAGGTCGCGGGGGAGGTCGGTCAGCCGCGGGTCGTTGCGGAAATCGGCTTCGGCGAGGCCGAAACCCTGAATCATCGTCCCCATTGCGCCGTCGAGGATCAGGATGCGGCGCGCAAGGTGCTCGCCAATCGGATGGGATTGAGGATGCGGGGAGGTCGCCGGGTGAGAAACCGCCATGAAAAGGCCGCCTTGGAGGTAATCCAGCCGCGCGGGACGAACCGGGCCGGGCCGTGTGCACTCAGAGTCAGTTTAACAGGGGAACGCGCCGACGACAAGGAAGGGACGATGCGGGAGGTGGATGGGGACACGAGCCGGGAATGGAACCATCGAACGATCCCTGCGTGGCATCGGGGGCGGCGCCCTGATAGATGAAAACCGAGGCTTCATGAGCCGGCGGATACGCGGGGCAATGCATCCGTGGCCGTTGGCGGCTGAGACGAGGGATGCATTTCAGGAAGCGGGCGATAACGAGAATTAACCTGGACCGCGGGACGGTTGACGAGAGGTATGGAGGATGCAGACCTGCCTGTTTGAGTTGTGGTCGAACCGGATGAGGACGCTTGGCACGCTTACTGTCCGGCCCTGTTGAATCAGGGCGGCTCGACGTGGGGCGTGACGCGCGAGGAGGCGCTTGCGCAGTTGCGCGAGGCGATCCAGTTGGTGGTGGAGAGCCTGGTCGCCCACGGCGAGTCGATTCCGGACCAACCCGCCGATCAGGTGCAGGTGATCACCGAGCCCAAGGTGGCCATCACCGTCTGATCCATGAGTGTTCGTTGCATCGTCGACAAAAGTTCAACCCCCGTTCAAGATTCGGTTCAAAGCGCGAGCGCCATTTCGGCGATTTCGATCCAGGCCAGGCCGTCGCCGGTGCGGGTCGTGAATCGATGGATCGCGATGGGTTGTCTGAATCGCGGGCCGCCGGTGACGATCGTATGATACTCGCCGTTCTCGCCGCAGAGGTCGAAGCCGTTGGCGTCGTGCAGCGCGGTGAAGTCAGTGATGGTGGATTCGTCGATCTCACGGCCGATCCAGTTCGGGGCAAGGCACCTGGTCTTGACGCAGGAGATACGGACTTTGAACCCGCGCTCAAGGAGCAGGCGCAGCAGGTCGGCGCGGTCGCGGCCCCAGAGCGGCGTCAGGACGTCGAGACCGACGGGGCGGCAGCGCTCGCGGATCCAGTTGGGGCAGCCGTCGACCTCGGAGATGTCGCCGGTGACGACGCCGTCGATGCCGAACTCGTCGCGCAGGCGGGCGAGGCCGGTCTCATAGCCCTGGTCGAATGGCGCGGTGACGGCGACGATGTGGTGCGGCAGGTCCATCGCCCGCGCCTGAAGCTGCATCAGCGCGAGCGGATGGGCGAGGAAGTCGGGTCGCGGCGGGGCGAACGTCGCCAGGCAGCGGATGTCGATGCCGGTCCGGATTGCCTCGTCGAGCGCAAGCGCGCAGTCTTTCCCTCCGGTCCAGAGCATCGCGGCGTGGTGCATGGTGGGGCTGAGTCTCCTCCAATTCAACGGGTCGCTTTATACAAGCGGAGTGATTCTCTGCAAGTCTTCGTATTTACAGACGCGATCCCAGCAGATATCGATCAACGCCTTGTATTCGCCCTATTCTGCATGAAAGTGCGGCGGGGCATGGTCATCGAAAAACATTTTGATGCTGATGCCAAAGAAGCGGCTGAGTTCAGGCATGAGCGGGATTTTCCCGCAAATGGGGAAAGACTTCTTCAGGCAATTTGCCGGTGACCCGAAGGCAAAGGGCACCGGGGCAGAGATCAATGCGGTCGTGCCAAACGAGTTCACCCGACGACCCGATCTTGACCGCTTCAAAAGCGACGGGTTCGTCCCACAGCTTGAAAACCCCTTTGCCGCGCAGGTTGGAAAGAGCCACCGTTCCGCGGGTCCCATCCGCAGACTCCAAATCGAACTTGAAGTCGCCCAGTGGCTGAATTGCAATGATTTCGTGCATGGAACCTCCCTCCCTTCCAAGGTCAGGATAGCATCGGCGTCGCGGCTTCGACCATGGTGATGATGGGACGGGCCAGGTGGGGGATCAGGGGTCGAAGAATGGGTGGTGATCCCGATCACGAACAGCAGGGATCCACGTCTGCTGCTTCAGGTTGCTCGATGCTTGTTTTTTCACCGGAGGGGGCCTAAAATGGGGCTTCCGGGGTCGTGTAAGCGAGTGAGAGATCTGATTCGGACCCCGGCCGGGCGGGGCCGCGCGGCTTCGCGGGGTGGAAAGACCGGCGGGAGTTTGCCATAATCGCCGGCGGATGCGACCAGCGCCGCGGGATGCCGCCGCGTCGGCCCGTGCGGAACGGGGGCCAAAAACGCGCGCGGACACGGATGGGCGCGGATTGAGGTGGCCGGAGCCAAAGGGGGTTTCGAAAGCCCGGGACCAGAAGTCGAGCGACGTTTGTTGAGAGTGAGTGGAGATGCCGACAACCTTTCAAGGTCGAAAGAAGTCCAAGCCCATGTATGAATATGCGCCCGAGAACGAGCACGAGCTGGACGAGCAGGAAACGCTCAAGGCCATCGAAGATCAGGAATGGATGGACTCGCTCGAGGATGTGCTGGTGCGCCAGGGTCCCGAGCGGGTGCGCGAACTGATCGGCAAGCTGCGCGATTTTGCCTACAGCAACGGCGTGGTGCTGCCGTTTTCGGCCAACACGCCCTACGTGAACACGATCCCGGTGAGCCAGCAGCCGCCGTTTCCGGGCAGCCGCGAGCGCGAGCGGCGGATCAAGTCGATCATCCGCTGGAACGCGATGGCGATGGTCGTGCGCGCGAACAAGGCCAGCGCCGGGATCGGCGGGCATATCTCGACGTATGCCTCGTCGGCCACGCTCTACGAGATCGGATTCAACCATTTCTTCCGCGCGCGGCGCGACGATTTCAGCGGCGACCAGATCTACTTCCAGGGGCACGCCTCGCCGGGGATCTACGCCCGCGCGTTCCTTGAGGGGCGGATCAGCGAAGAGCACCTGATGAACTTCCGGCGCGAACTGGCCGAGGGGGGCGGGCTTTCGTCGTATCCCCACCCGTGGCTGATGCCGAACTTCTGGCAGTTTCCGACCGTCTCGATGGGCCTCGGGCCGATCATGGCGATCTACCAGGCGCGGTTCAACCGCTACCTGGAGGACCGCGGCATCAAGAACACGAGCGAGAGCAAGGTCTGGTGCTTCATGGGCGATGGGGAGTGCGACGAGCCGGAATCGCTCGGCGCGATTACGCTGGCCGCGCGCGAGAAGCTCGACAACCTGATCTTCGTGATCAACTGCAACCTGCAGCGGCTCGATGGCCCGGTGCGCGGCAACGGCAAGATCATCCAGGAGCTGGAAGCGGCGTTCCGCGGCGCCGGCTGGAACGTGATCAAGGTCATCTGGGGGAGCGACTGGGACGAATTGCTCGAGCGCGACGAGAGCGGCCTGCTCGTGCAGCGGATGAACGAACTGATCGACGGCGAGGCGCAGAAGCTGGTGGTCGAGGACGGCGCCTACGTGCGCGAAAAGTTCTTCGGCAAGTACCCCGAGCTGCTCAAGCTGGTCGAAAACCACACGGATGAATCGCTGCGCAAGCTGCGCCGGGGGGGGCACGATCCGGTGAAGGTTTACGCGGCGTACAAGGCCGCCGTCGAGCACAAGGGCGCCCCGACGGTGATCCTGGCGCAGACGGTCAAGGGCTACGGCCTGGGCGAAGCGGGCGAGGGGCGCAACATCACGCACCAGCAGAAGAAGCTCAACGAGGACGAGCTGCGCGAGTTCCGGACGCGGTTCGGCATCCCGATCTCCGACGAGGAGGTGGCCAAGGCGCCGTTTTACAAACCGCCGGACGACAGCCCCGAAATGCAGTATCTGCGCGAGCGGCGCGAGGCGCTCGGCGGCCACCAGCCGCAACGCCATCCGCAGACCGAGGCGTTTCCGCCGCTCGATCCGGAACTGTTCACCGAATTCCACAGCGGCGACGAGCGCGAGGTGTCGACGACGATGGCCTTCGTCCGGCTGCTGGCCAAGTTGATGCGGCAGGAAGGATTCGGCAAGCGGATCGTGCCAATCGTCCCGGACGAAGCGCGCACCTTCGGCATGGAGGCGCTCTTCCGCCAGTTCGGCATTTACTCCCATGTGGGTCAGCTGTATGAGCCGGTCGACGCAAGCAGTCTGCTGTATTACAAGGAGGCGACCGACGGTCAGATCCTGGAGGAGGGCATCACCGAGGCCGGCGCCCTGGCGTCGTGGACGGCCGCGGCCACCTCCTACGCCACCCGCGGCGTGCCCATGGTGCCGTTCTTCATCTTCTATTCGATGTTCGGGTTTCAGCGCATCGGCGATCTGATCTGGGCCGCCGGCGACTGCCGCTGCCGCGGGTTCATACTGGGCGGCACGGCCGGGCGCACGACGCTCAACGGCGAGGGCTTGCAGCATGAGGACGGCAACAGTCAGCTGCTGGCCTATCCGCTGCCCAACCTGAAGGCCTATGATCCGGCGTTCGCGTTCGAAATCGCGGTGATCATCGAGGACGGCATCCGGCGGATGTATGTGGAGCAGGAGGATATCTTTTACTACATCACGCTGTACAACGAGAACTACTCGCAGTTGCCGATGCCCGAGGGGGCGCGCGAGGGCATCCTGAAGGGGATGTATCTGTTGCGCGAGGCGCCGAAGAAGAAGCTCAAGCACAAGATCAACCTCATGGGGGGCGGGTCGCTGATCAACGAGGCGCTCAAGGCGCAGCAGCTCCTGGCGGAGCAATACGGCGTGGCGGCCCGCGTCTTCAGCGTCACGAGCTACAAGGAGCTGTATTACGACGCCGAGCAGTGCGTGCGCTGGAACCGGTTGAATCCGGAGAAGAAACCGCGCAAGCCGTATGTGACGCAACTGCTGGAGAAGGGGCCGAACGTGACGGTGGCGGTGTCGGACTACGTGAAGGCGCTGCCCGAGTCGATCGGGCGGTTCATCCCCGGCCGATTCCATCCGCTGGGGACCGACGGGTTCGGCCGCAGTGAATCGCGCGCGGCGCTGCGCGACTTCTTCGAGGTCGACAGCCGGCATGTGGCGCTGGCGGCGCTGACCGAACTCGTCGCGGAAGGCGAGCTGGAACCGGGCGTGTTGTCCCAGGCGATCAAGGACCTGGGCATCGATCCCGCCAAACCGAATCCGATGGTCTCGTAAGCTGCGCGCGCGCGGCGGCAAATCAGGAGGGGAGAGTTTCGCATGGCCACCGAGTTCAAGCTGCCTGAAGTCGGCGAGAACATTGAAAAAGCCACTGTCATCCGCGTCCTCGTGAACGAGGGGGACACGGTCAAGAAGGAACAGACGCTCGTCGAAATCGAAACCGACAAGGCGACGATCGAAGTCCCCTCGACGGTCACCGGCAAGGTTGGGAAGATCAAGGTCAAAGAGGGCGAATCGGTGCCGGTCGGCGCGACCCTGATGACGATCGCGGAAGAGGGCGAAGCCGGCGAGTCGCGGCCGGCCCGCGCGGAAAAGGCGCCGAAGGAAGAGCCGCCGGTTTCGCGGAAACAGGAAGCGCGCCGCGCGGAGGAACAGCGCGAGACCGCCGCCGCGGAGGAGGCGCCGGAGCCGGAGGAGGATTCGCGCGAGCGCAAGGCGGCGCCGCGCCGCGAGGCGCGGGTGGAGCAACTGACGCCCGCCGCGCGCAAGGCGCCGCCGGCGCCGGGCCAGACGGTTCCGGCATCTCCCTCGGTGCGCCGGCTGGCGCGCGAGATCGGGGTCGACATCAGCGAGGTGGAGGGGACCGGCCCCGGCGGCCGGATCAGCGAGGACGACGTGAAGGCGCACGCGCGGCGCCAGGCCGGCGGCGCGCCGCGACCGGCCCGTGCGGCGGCGCGCCCCGCCGTCAGTGTATCGGCCGATCTGCCCGATTTCAGCCGCTGGGGCGAGATCGAGGCCGAGCCGCTGAACAACATCCGCCGCGTCATCAGCGAACGGCTCAGCCTCTCCTGGCAGACGATCCCCCACGTCCATCATCACGACAAAGCCGACATCACCGAGCTGGAGGAGCTGCGCCGGCGGCGCAACGCCGCCATCGACGATCCGGCCCGCAAGCTGACCGTCACGGCGGTGCTGCTCAAGGTGCTGGGCAAGCTGCTGCGCCGGCACCCGAAGTTCAACGCCAGCCTCGACGCGGCGAACAACCAGCTGATCTTGAAGCATTACTGCCATATCGGCGTGGCGGCCGACACGGAACGGGGCCTGCTCGTGCCGGTCGTGCGCGACGTCGATCGCAAGAGCATCAGCGAGCTGGTGGCCGATCTGCACGCGCTGGCCGGCAGGGCGCGCGAGGGCAAGCTCAGCCCCGAGGAGATGTCGGGCGGGACGTTCACGGTCTCCAATCTGGGGGGGATCGGCGGGGTGGGCTTCACGCCGATCATCAACCTGCCCGAGGTGGCGATCCTGGGCGTCTCGCGCGCCGCTTACGAGCAGGTCTTCGACCGGGAGGGCAACGGCCGGGTGCGCCTCCTCCTGCCGGTCTGCCTGGGGTATGATCACCGGGTGATCGACGGGGCGGAAGCGGCGCGGTTCGTCCGCGAGATGTGCGAGCTGCTGACCAGCCCGTTCGACATGCTGTTTGAGATTTGAAGGGGAGGAGCGAAAAGGGACACGGGGCGCTAACGACGGATCACGGGTTGCTCATGCAGCGAGGGTTCACAACGAACCACTTGAATGGGAGGGTGAACAACCGAATCGTACGGTCCACGGCTGGCCGGATCAGTCAGCCGGCCCGTCCCGCAGGGACGGCAGAACAGATCAAACGTGCGCTTCACAACGAAGGGACAGATTGGCCGGTTATCGAGAGCCGAGGACGAGGGACGAGAGCCGAGAGCCGAGTTTTGGGTAGGCCTTTGGGGGCGATCACGAGGACGAGGGACGATTTTAGACTGAAAACCAGGAGCGATCTCCGACGCTGGAAGGATGGATGATGGCGGGCGACAAGGCACAGGTCGTGGTGATTGGCGCGGGGCCGGGGGGATACGCAGCGGCATTCCAGGCGGCCACGCTGGGGCTGGAGGTGACGCTGGTCAATGCCGAGCCCGACCCGGGCGGCGTCTGCCTGCACCGGGGCTGCATCCCGTCCAAGGCGCTGCTGCACGTTGCCCGTCTGATCAACGAATCGCGCGAGGCAGAGGTCTGCGGCCTCAGTTTCGGCAAACCGAAGATCGACCTGGACGCGCTGCGCGCGTGGAAGAGCCAGGTGGTCAAGCGGCTGGCGGGGGGCGTGCGCCAGATCGCCGGGGCGCGCAAGGTGCGCTACCTCGCGGCGCGCGCCTCGTTTCTGGATTCAACGACGCTGGCGCTGGCCCCGCTCGAAGGGGCCGAGGGCGTCCCCGAGCGCTTGAGCTTCGAGCACTGCATCCTCGCCAGCGGGTCGCGCCCGGCGATCCCCGGTCCGTTCCAGATCGACGACGAGCGGATCATGAACTCGACCGGCGCGCTCAATCTGCCCGACGTCCCGAAGAAGCTGCTCGTCATCGGCGGGGGCTACATCGGCTTGGAGATGGGGACGATCTACCAGGCGCTGGGGTCGGAGGTCACCGTCGTGGAACTGACCGACGGGCTGCTGCCGGGCGCCGACCGCGATCTGGTCAAGCCGTTGCACAAGCGGCTGGAAGAGAGCTTCAAGGCGATTCATCTGAAAACCCGGGTCGAGGGACTCGAGCCGACGAAGCAGGGGATCAAGGTCAAGCTCAGCGGCGAGGGGGCGGCGCCGGAGATGCTGTTCGACCGCGTGCTGATCGCGGTGGGCCGGCGCCCCAATAGCGAAGGGCTCGGCCTGGAGCGGACCGGCGTGCAGTTGACCGAGAAGGGTTTCGTCAAGGTTGACCGTCAGCAGCGGACCGGCGACGAACGGATCTTCGCCATCGGCGACGTGGCGGGCGAGCCGATGCTCGCGCACAAGGCGTCGCGCGAGGCGAAGGTGGCGGCCGAAGTGATCGCCGGCCACCGGTCGGCGTTCGAGGTGGCGGCGATCCCCGCGGTGGTCTTCACCGATCCGGAGCTGGCGTGGGCCGGTCTGACCGAGAACGAAGCGGCGGCGCGCGGCATCGCGGTGAAGGTCGCGCGCTTCCCCTGGGCGGCGTCGGGCCGGGCCGCCACGCTGGGCCGCACCGAGGGGCTGACCAAGCTGGTGATCGAGCCGGAGAGCGAGCGTGTCCTGGGCGTCGGGATGGTCGGTCCGAACGCGGGCGACATGATCGCCGAGGGGGCGCTGGCGATCGAAATGGCGGCGCTGGCGCGCGACGTGGCCGACACGATCCACCCCCACCCGACGCTGTCGGAGACGCTGATGGAAGCGGCCGAGCTCTATTTCGGCCAGGCGACGCACATGGTGGGCGGCAAGCGCTGAGCCGCCGACCGTCGCGGGTTTGTTCGAGATGTCCAGGCGATCGCGTGCCGGCGGAGCCTGGTGAGAACCGACGACAGAGGAAGCAGAAAGTCACGGCCGCGGCCGCCCGTCTGACTGGTCCCCGCCCGTCACCGGTCCGGTCGTTCCCTCACGAGAACCCATCATGAATATTTGGGAAGATTTTCACGGTTCGAATGCCGGCTATGTGCTCGAGCTGTATGATCGCTATCAGCAGGATCCGCTGTCGGTCGATCCCGAGACGCGGAAGTTTTTCGACAATTGGACGCCCGACTCGAGCGCCGCGCCCCCCGATCTGGCGTTGCCGATCGCGCGGGTTGTCGGCGCCGTCAATCTCGCCAACTCGATCCGCTGGTTCGGGCACCTGGACGCGCAGCTCGATCCGCTGGGGATCGCGCCGCCGCCGGGCGACCCCTCGCTCGATCCGGCGTTTCACGGCATCTCGAATGAGGACCTGCGCGATCTGCCGGCCAGCCTGATCGGCGGCCCGATCGCCCAGCGGGCCGAGTCGGCGCTCGACGCGATCGAGATGCTGCGCGCCGTGCATTCGTACCACACCGGATTTGACTTCGATCACGTACACAATCCGGAGGAGCGCGAGTGGCTGGCCTACAAGGCCGAATCGGCGTTCTACCGCCCGCCGAACGTGCCGATCGACCGCAAGGCGCTGCTGCGCCGGCTGACCGAGGTCGAGGTCTTCGAGAATTTCCTCCACCGGGTTTTCCCCGGCAAGTCGCGGTTCTCAATCGAGGGTCTCGACATGCTCGTCCCGATGCTGGACGAGGTGCTGTGCATGGCGGCCGACGCGGGCATCAACCGGATCCTGATCGGCATGGCGCACCGCGGCCGGCTCAACGTGCTGGCCCACGTGCTCAACAAGAGCTACGCGCAGATCCTGGCCGAGTTCAAGGACCCGGTGACCGAGCGCGACTTCCTCGACGACCTGTCGTGGACGGGCGACGTCAAGTATCACCGCGGGGCGTCGCGCGCGCTGGGCGGCGAGGAGTGGATCGGGCTGGAAGTTTCGATCGCCCCCAACCCAAGTCATCTGGAGCACGTCAACCCGGTCGTGCAGGGGATGGCGCGGGCGGCGGCGTCGCGCGTCGATCGGGCCGGTCCGCCGATCGTCGACCCGACCTACACGCTGCCGATCGTGATCCACGGCGACGCGGCGTTCCCCGGCCAGGGGATCAACGCCGAGACGCTCAACCTGTCGCGGCTGAACGGCTACATGACCGGCGGCACGATCCACATCATCACGAACAACCAGCTTGGGTTCACGACCACGCCGACCGACGCGCGCAGCACGCTCTACGCCAGCGACCTGGCCAAGGGCTTCGAGATCCCGATCCTGCACGTCAATGCGGACGACCCCGAGGCGTGCATCGAGGCCGCGCGGATCGCCACGGCCTATCGGATGCGCTTCAAGAAGGACTTCGTGATCGACCTGATCGGCTACCGCCGGCACGGTCACAACGAAGGGGACGAGCCGTTCTTCACGCAGCCGCGGATCTACCGCGTGATCGAGCAGCACCCCACCGTGCGGCAGATCTGGGCCGACGCGCTCGTGCGGCGGCGCGACATCATCCCCGACTGGGCCGAGGGGCTGGTGCGCCAGCAGATGGAGAAGCTGCAGCACGTTTACGAGGGATTTTCCCCCGAGGAGTCGCTCGTCGAGCCGCACTCGAAGGTGCCGCCGCCGGGCGCGGCGCGGCGCGTGCGCACGCAGGTTCCGCTGGAGCGGCTGGTCAGTGCGCTGGAAGCCCTGATGGCGCTGCCCGAGGGCTTCACGATCCACCCCAAACTGGAAAAGGGGGTCCAGCGGCGGATCGCGGCGGCGCACAATCCCGAGCAGCGCCTGGTCCCCTGGGGCATGGCCGAGGAACTGGCCTTCGCGACGGTGCTGGAGGACAAGATCGCGATCCGCCTGACCGGCGAGGACGTCGAGCGCGGCACGTTCAACCAGCGCCATGCCGTCTATCACGACTACAACACGGGCGAGCGGTTCGTCCCGCTGCAGAACATCCCGCAGGCGCGCGCGGCGTTCGAGATCTGCAACAGCCCGCTGACCGAAAATGCCGCGCTCGGGTTCGAGTTCGGCTACAACATCCAGGAGCCGAGCCGGCTGGTGCTGTGGGAAGCGCAGTACGGCGACTTTATCAACACGACGCAGGCGATGATCGACGAGTTCCTCGTCTCGGCGCGGGCCAAATGGGGCCAGACTCCTTCGCTCGTCCTGCTGCTGCCGCACGGCTACGAGGGCCAGGGCCCCGACCATTCCAGCGCGCGGCTCGAGCGCTTCCTGCAGTTGGCGGCCGACACCAACATGCGCATCGCCTATCCCACCACGGCGGCGCAGTATTTCCACCTGCTGCGGCGCCAGGCGTTGCTGCTCAAGACCGACCCGCTGCCGCTGATCGTAATGTCGCCCAAGAGCCTGCTGCGCCACCCGGCGACGGCGTCGTCGCTCAAGGAGATCGCCGAGAGGCAGTGGCAGCCGGTGCTCGATGATCCGCGCCCGGAGCTGCCCCCCGAGGGAGTGCGCCGACTGGTCTTCTGCAGCGGCAAGATCGCCGTCGACATGCTGCATCACGACGGGAAGGACGCCGGCAACCCGGCCGTGGCGGTCGTCCGGCTGGAGCAGCTCTATCCGTTCCCCCGGCCCGACCTGGAGCAGGTCTATGCCCGCTATCCCAACCTGCAGGAGGTGGTGTGGTTGCAGGAGGAGCCGGAGAACATGGGGGCGTGGGAATTCGCGCGGCCGCGGCTGAACGACATGCTGGGCGAGCGCATGCCGCTCAACTATATGGGCCGCTACCGTTCGGCCAGCCCGGCCGAAGGTTCGCACGCGTGGCACGTGGCGACGCAGCGGATGCTGCTGGACCGGGCATGGAACGTGGAGGAACCCGCGCGGGCCGAGAACGCGGTGCTGATCAAGACGGTGTAAGCAAGGTCCGGCGGAGGCCGATGCCGGTCCAATTCCGAGGGAAAGCATTGATCCATGGCGACTGAAATCCGGGTGCCGCAGATGGGCGAGTCGGTGGTCGAGGCCACGATTTCGCGTTGGCTCAAGAAGGAAGGGGATCGCGTCAACGTCGGCGATCCGCTGCTTGAGCTGGAGACCGAGAAAGTCAACATGGAGGTCGGCGCCGAAAAGGCCGGCGTGCTGCAGGAGATCCTGCACGGCGACGGGAGCGACGTGCGCGTGGGCGAGGTGATCGGCATCCTGGCGGACGCCGATGAGCCCGAGCCGGCGGCGCCGGGCGCGGCGCAGACCCCGGCCGAGCCGAGCGGCGAGGAAAAGGAACCGGCGCCGACCGCCGCTCCGGCGGACCCGGCCGGGTCCGGGCGCGCGAAGGCGGACAAGCCGAGCGAGCGGGAGCCGCTGCGCCGCCTGGCGCATGGCGAAAAGCCCGGCGCGGCGCCGAAGCCCCAGCCGCCGGCGGAGGAAACACGCGATTACGAGCCGCCGCGAATCCGCCGCGATGAGCTGCTGAGCGGGGAATCAAGCTTCCGGTCGCCGGCCGAGGCGCGCGCCCCGCGCGAAGGCGTCGGCGGTCCGCCCCGCGCCCTCGGCGCCGGCGGCGGCTCGATGCGCGATCACATGGAGCAGTACCTGGCAGGTCAGGAACGGCGAACGGCCCCGCCGCAGCGGCCGCCGCGGCCGGAGGCGCCGGCCCCCGGCGGGCGCGAGGAGCGCATCCGCATGAGCCGCCGGCGGCGGACGATCGCGCGCCGGCTCGTCGAGGCGCAGCACGACGCGGCGATGCTGACGACGTTCAACGAGATCAACATGGCGGCGGTGAGCGACGTCCGCAAACGCTGGCGCGAGGCGTTCGAACAGCGCCACGGCGTTCGCCTGGGGTTCCTCTCGTTCTTCGCCAAGGCGACGGTCAGCGCCCTGCGCGAATTCCCCCACCTCAACGCCGAGATCGAGGACGACGACCTGATCATCAAGCATTACTACGACATCGGGATCGCGATGGATACGCCCGAGGGGCTTGTCGTGCCGGTGCTGCGCGGGGTGGACAAGCTGCCGTTCGCCGGGATCGAGAAGGAGATTACGGAATTCGCGCGGAAGGCGCGCGGCGGCGAACTGACGCTCGACGATCTGCGCGGGGGAACCTTCACGATCACCAACGGGGGCGTTTTCGGCAGCATGCTGAGCACGCCGATTCTCAATCCGCCACAGGTGGGGATCCTCGGCCTGCACCGGATCACGGAGCGGCCGGTGGCGGAGCACGGCGAGGTGGTGATCCGGCCGATGATGTATGTGGCGCTAAGCTATGACCACCGTGTGGTCGACGGACGCGTCGCCGTGCAGTTTCTGGTGCGGATCAAGGAGATGATCGAGGACCCCGAACGGCTGCTGCTGGAAGGCTGAGAGGCTCGCCACCCTATCGTCCACCATAGGGCTAGCCAGAATCCGGCTCCCGGCTCTCGTCCCTCGTCCTCGGCTCTCTCACATTCCCCCGCCGGCGGCCTCCACGCCGACCCCGGCGAGAATCCCCGCGACCTGAAGGGCGACGACGAGGCCATTGACAATCAGGCCGGTGATCAGCGCGATCCAGCACCATTTCTTCGCCTTGGCCGACGACTCGGTCGCCCCCGCGAAGTCCCCCGCCGTCAGCTTGCTGTTCACCTGCGCGGCGTAGACGATGGCCACGATTCCGAACGGAACGCAGCAGCAGACGGTGACGAGAATTGCCTGCACGAGATAGTTCGGAAGCGATCCGGGCACGGGCGCAGCGCCGGCCGGCGCCGGCTGGCGCTGCGGCAGGATCGCGCCGCATTGCGAGCAGCGCTGCGAACCTTCGGGGTTTTCGGCGCCGCATTGGGGGCAGAACATGATTCGGATCCTTTACGGTTGAATGTGGGCGGTAGTCGTGCCCTGCCCGCGCCGACGGCTGCGGGGTTGCGCGTCGCCGATCACCGCACCGCTCATTGCGACGGAACGAATGCTCGGATCATCGCCGATGGGCGTGCGGTGCGCAATCTGTTTTCCGCCGCTCACCTCCGCGATTTCGCGATCTTCACTCTGATTCAGGAACCACCGCGGAGGCAAACGCCTCCCCCGCCGGCGCCGACGCCGTGCGTATGGTGTCGTTCGGGATCCATTTCGCTGAGGGACTGCCGGATGGCCGCAGCCGACTCCGGCGTCAGGTGGCGATGCGGAGGGTGGGGGTGGATGAGGAGGGTTTGGCATCCGGGGAAGCGTGACCCCATGTCGGAAACAAGAGGAACAAGAGAAGGCTCCTGAAGCGCGGGACCGAGACGAGGCATTCCCCTTTTCGATATATCCGTTCGTCGGCAATTCCGTTGCCGAGCTTGTGCATGACCTGAAAACAATGAAACACCGTACGGCCTGAGGCCGGTTCAATCGGATGACATTTCGTGCCCCGGTGGGAGTTGTGCCGTCGTCCGGTCCGCGGATTCCTCCTTTCATAACAGTCTTCGGCAAATGTCATCGCCTCTCGTTCTACCGCGGCGCGCCGAGAATTTCGCGGATGTGATCGGCGATGGCCGCGGCCTGCCGGCGCAGTTCGGCCTTTTTCTCGATCAGGTTGGCTTCCTCCACCGCGCTATGAAGCTGGATGTGGAACCGCAGCGAGTTGCCGGTCCCCGAGGGGCGGATCGTCAGGTGATCCAGCCGGTCGGCGCTGAAGAACAGCCGCACGCCCTCATCCGGGAAGACGAACCCGTCGGCCGGGGGATAGATCCGGTCATATTTGCCCGTGCGATACATCACGGCCGCGACGACGTCCTTGCCGCCGATGTGGACCGGCTTGCCCTCCCGCTGCGCGCGATACAGGTCGAGGGCGATCTTGAGGATGCCGATTTTCTTGCGGTCTCCCTCGATGCCCGGGTATTCGCCGTCGAGCGGGTCCGGTTCGTAGTGATTCACGAACAGGCCGATCGCGGGGTCGAGGTAGATGTGCCGGTCGACCAGCTCGAACAGGCTGGTCCCCTGCTGCTTGGCCCAGGCCGCCACTTCGGCCGACAGGATCGCAGCGAAGACGCCATCCTTGTCCCGGACATGGCCATTGACCCCCAGACTGAACGGGTCGGGGGGCGGGCCGCCCAGCAGGCTGAAGCCGTTGGACTGCTCCATCGAGCCGATGTTGATCGTCCGTCCCCCGTGCATGTCGATGTATTGGCAGATGTAGGGGTGGCAGAGCGGATCGTCCGGCTGGACGCGGCCGTCGACGAGGTTCTGCTGAGGAACCTTGTCCCACTGGTCGCGGACGGCGGCCGACAGCGCGGCGAAGCCGACCCAGGTCTTGATCACGCCGACGCCGAACTTGCGGCAGAGCCGCACGATGGCGTCGGTGGTCGTGTGCGACAGGACGGCGAACTTCTTGTCGGCGTCGGGGACACGGCCGCCGGCGGCCTCCGCTTCGCGGTGGAAGCGATACCACAGCAGCAGGCCCCACATGTCGTCGGCCGGCAGCAGCATCCAGTCCTGGCCGCCATGGAGCCGGCGCTGGTTTTCGGGGACCTTGACGACGACGCCGCAGCGGTCGGCGTCGGGATCGGTGCCGATCAGGATGTCAAGTTTTTCAAAGTCGCCGGGGTATTCGGCCTTGAACGCGTCGACGGCGATGCGGGCGGCGCGCGGGTCGCCCGGATCGGGCTGCTGCTCCTTGCCGGGGTCGTTGCAGAAGCTGGGGAACATCCCATTGAGTTCGTAGAGGCCGTTCCGGGTCGTGCGCTGGATCTCGGTCAGGCCGATGTCGTTCAGCAGCCGCGGCACGGCCTTGCGCCCGGCGCCGTGGAACGGGCAGTAGCCGATCCGCAGCGGCGGTTCCATCCCGCTGAAATCCCTGGTCATGAGGAACCCGCGCACGTGCGCGGCGTGCAGTTCGTGGATGTTGATCAGCGCGTCCTCGCGGCCGAAGTAGTCGACGCCGGCGACCGGTTCGGCCCCGCCCAGCCAGTAAAGCTTGCCCCTGGGCGCTTCGCTCAGCGGGCGGAGCCGGATGTCGTCGAACGTCGCCTTGGCGATGTAGCGCTCATACATCTCGTCGCGCTCCTTGGGGTCGAACTGCGACCCGTTGCCGCACGAGAGCTTGTAGCCGTTGTAGCGATAATCGTTGTGGCTGGCCGAGATCAGGATGCCGACGTGGGCCTTGATCCGCTCGTGCGGGATGGCGAACGTGACCATCGGGTAGGGGCACGGCTCGTCGAACAGGTAGACAGTGTAATCGTAGGCGAGGAACAGCTCGGCGATCAGGCGCGCGAAGTCGCCGCCGCGGACGCGGCTGTCGTAGCCGATCACGATGCGGTCGAAGTTGCGGCCGGCCTGCTTGCCGAACTGGGCGACGCCCGCCGACGTGCGCAGCAGGACGACGTTGTTGAGCGTATTGGGGCCCTTGAGGATGCGCGCGTCGAGCCCGTCTTCAGCCAGTTTCCGGATCGATTCGCGGTCGAACGCCATCATGCCGCGGATACCGCCGGTGCCGAAGCGCATCGACTGGCGATAGGCGTTGACCAGATCCTCCCAGCGGCCGGCTTCGACGGCGTCGGCGACGCCGGCCTTCAGGTTGGGGGAAAGTTCGTCGATTTTCGGCGAGGTCAGCCACTCCCGCAGGTTGGGCAGCGTGTTGGCCATGGCGGTCTTGTGCTGCTCGGGGCTGATATGGCCGGCGGTCTTCGCGGCGTCCAGATAGGCGGTGATTCCCTGTTCGGCCTTGCTCAGGATGGCGTCCAGATCGAGTTTCCCGTGATTCATTGGAGGTCCTTTCGGTCGGGTCGTTTTCGTCGTAGCCGTCGCCCAGACACGCGGAATTCCTTTTTAGCCGGTGGCCGGGGATTAGGGAAGGTCAAATTCCGGGGAGAGCGGGAATGGGGCGATCACGATAGCGACAATGCGATTCCGATACCGATACCGAATCCGATTCGGATGCGGCGTGGAGCGGAGGCGACCGGGATGCTAGACTGGCCGCGAAAGGAGCGTCCTATGCACGACGCGGCGAAGATCCTCCCCAGCCCGCCGGAGGCGGTGCTGCTCGACATGGACGGCGTTCTGTTCGATTCCGAGCCGATCCACAAGATCGCCTGGCGCCGGATCCTGGCCGGCTACGGGTTCGAGTTCGACGACGCCTTCCTGCAACCGTGGGTCGGCGTGCCGGACCACCAGTTGGCGGCCTATCTGGCCGGTCACGGGCTGGTGGCGGAGGACCCGCAGCGGCTGCTGGAGATCAAGCGCGCGCTGTATCACAAACTGACGAGCGAGCGGCTGCGGCTGTTCGACGGCGTGCCGGCGGGGCTCGACGCGCTGCGCGAACGAGGGCTGGGCCTGGCGCTGGTGACGGCCAGCGTGCGCAGCGACGTGCGGCACGTGCTGGAGGTCGTCGGTCTGGGCGATTACTTTCCGGTCGTCGTCACCGGCAACGACGTGGAGCGAACAAAGCCCGCCGCCGATCCGTATCTGCGCGCGGCGGAGGGGCTGGGTTGCCGGCCGCAGCGATGCATCGTGATCGAGGATTCGCCCAACGGCATCGCCTCGGCCCGCGCGGCCGGGGCGGCGGTTCTGGCGGTGATGTCGTCGTACCCGGCCGAAGCGCTGGCGCAGGCCGACTGCGTCTTCCCTTCGACATCGCTGGCGATTGAATGCGTGCTGGCACGGCTGGACACGGATGCGCGGGAACCCGCGCGGGCGCCAACGGACGTCTCACACGGCGGCGGCGTCAGTTTTTGAACTCCCGCGCCGCCTCGACCAGTTCCTGCAACAGTTGCAGGGCTTGCAGCGGGGTCAGCCGATTGACGTCGAGCTGCGCCAATCGCGCGAAGACCGGCGGCAGCTCGGGCGCAAACAGGTCAAGCTGCATGATGTCGACGTCGCGGCTCAAGGGGAGCGCCGGCGGGCGATCGGGTTTGCGGCCGGCGCCCTCGCCATCGTCGCCGGGGGTGGCGCGCCCGCACTCCAGCTGGAACAGGATTTCGCGTGCGCGGTCGAGCGTCTCGGCCGGCATGCCGGCCAGTTGCGCGGCGTAGATCCCGTACGAGCGGTCGGCGGGGCCGCGCACGATCTGGTAGAGAAACGTGATCCGGTCGTCGGCCTCGCGCACGTGGACGTTGTAGTTGGCGAGTCGCTCCAACCGGTTTTCCAGTTCGGTCAGTTCATGATAGTGCGTGGCGAAGAGCGTGCGCGCCCGGCGCCGCGGCTTGTTGTGCAGGTATTCGATGACGGCCCACGCGATCGAGAGACCGTCGTAGGTCGAGGTGCCGCGGCCGATTTCGTCCAGGATGACCAGGCTGCGGTCGGTGGCGTTGTTGAGGATGTTGGCCGTCTCGGTCATCTCGACGAGGAACGTCGACTGGCCGCGCGCGAGATAGTCGGTGGCGCCGACGCGGGTGAAAATCCGGTCGACCAGGCCGATGCGGGCCGACCGCGCCGGCACGAACGAGCCGACGTGCGCCAGCAGCGTGATCAGCGCCACCTGGCGGATGAACGTCGACTTGCCCGCCATGTTCGGTCCGGTGATGAGCCAGATCTGCTCGCCTTTCGAATCGAGCGCCACGTCGTTGGCGATGAACGGCGCGTCGGTCATCAGGTGCTCAAGCACCGGGTGGCGGCCGCCGCGGATTTCGATCAGGTCGGAGCCGTCCACCTCGGGCCGCACATACCCGCCGCGCAGCGCGGCTTCGGCCAGCGCGGCGAGCACGTCGACCTCGGCCAGTTGGCCGGCCAGTTCCTGCAGGGCGGGCGTTTCACCCCGCACCGTCTCAATCAGGCTCTGGAAAATCTCGTATTCCAGGTCGTGGATCTTGTCCTGCGCGCCGAGGATCTGCTCTTCCTTCTCCTTGAGTTCCTGGGTGATGAAGCGTTCGGCGCCGGTGAGCGTCTGGCGGCGGATATAGTGCGCCGGCACCTTGTCCAGGTTGGCCTTGCTGACCTCGATATAGTAGCCGAAGACCTTGTTGAAGCCGATCTTGAGCGAGGCGATGCCGGTGGCTTCGACTTCGGCGGCGCGCATGCGGGCGAGCCAGCCCTTGCCGTCGCGCGTGATCGCGCGCAGCTCGTCCAGCCGGGGATCGACGCCGTCGCGGATCATCCCGCCCTCGCGGACGGTGACGGGCGGCTCGGGCAGCAGCGCGCTGTCGAGGCGGTCGGCCAGCGCGGCCAGCGTCTGGATCGCCTCGCCGAGTCCACGCAGCGCGCCGGCGCCGACGCGCAGGAGGGCCGACTTGATCGCGGGGACCTCGCGCAGCGACGCCCCCAGCGCGACCAGGTCGCGCGCGTTGGCCGTGCCGCAGTGGACGCGGGCGACGATGCGCTCCAGATCGCGCACGCCGCGCAGCGCCTCGCCGAGCTGTTCGCGCGCGGGCGCCGAACCCAGCAGCCCCTCGATCGCATCCTGGCGCGCCTTGATCGCCTCCAGGTCCTGCAGCGGCTGGAGCAGCCACTGGCGCAGCAGGCGGCCGCCCATCGGCGTGCGGGTCCAATCGAGGACGTCGATCAGCGTGGCGCGGCGGCCGCCGTCGATCAGATTGCGCACCAGTTCCAGCGACCGCTGCGTCGTCGCGTCGAGCATCATCGTGTCGCGCGCCGAATAGATGCGCAGTTGGCGAATGTGGCCCAGCGTGCGCCGCTGCGTCTCGGTCAGGTAGGTCACGATCGCGCCGGCGGCGGCGACGGCGGCGGGGGAATCCTCGGCGCCGTAACCCTGGAGCGTCGCGACCCCCAAGTGCTCCAGCAGCGCCTGGCGCGCGGCGCCGTGGCGCACCATCCCCTTGTCGATGCGCGTGCGCAGCAACGCGCCGGCGCCGAAGGCCGCGCGCATCTCCGCGTCGAGCAGTTCCCAGTCCTCCTCGGTGGCGAGCAGCTCGGCCGGGCCGATGCGGGCCAGCTCGTTGACCAGCATCGCGCGGGCGTCGTCGCCGCTGAATTCGGTGGCGGCCAGCGCTCCGGTCGACAGTTCCGCCTGCGCGATCCCCCAGTTGCCATGGTGGCGCGCCACGGCCGCCAGGTAATTGTTCGCCTTGTCCTCGAGCAGCCCCTCTTCGATGACCGTCCCGGGCGTGACGACGCGCACGACCTCGCGCTTGACGACCCCCTTGGCCGTCTTGGGGTCCTCCACCTGATCGCAGATCGCGACGCGGCGGCCGGCGCGGATCAGCTTGGCCAGGTAACCGTCGAGCGCATGATACGGGATGCCGGCCAGCGGGAGCGTGCGGCCCTGGCCGATGTGTTTGCGGGTGAGCGTGATGCCGAGGATTTCGGCGGTGGCGCGAGCGTCGTCGCCGAAGGTTTCGTAAAAATCCCCCAGCCGGAAGAGCAGAATTTCATCGGGGTGCTGCGCCTTGATCTGCTGATACTGGCGGACCATCGGCGTGAGCTGGGTCTCGCGGTTCATGGCGGCGCGGCTCCGGCGGGGCGGGGGGAGGTCGGGCGGCGCCGGATGGCCGGGAGGGGGAAGCGCCGCGCGTCCGAATTGGATTCGGAGGCGGTACTGTAACGCCGCGCGGCGATGGGAGCAAGGACGGGAGCGGAATCAGGGGCGAGGGGAGAGCGGGGACCGACCGATGACGAACTACGCGTGAACCGGCGGTTCTCCACGAATTCGAGAGCCGAGGACGAGGGACGAGCGCCGGGAGCCGAATTTTGAGAGAAGACCTTTGGGAGAAGACCTTTTGGAGCGATTACGAGGACGAGGGACACGAAAGGTGAGGGAACCGTCCCTCGTCTCTTTCCGCGTCACATCGCGGCCGGTTCGCGGAACCGGACGAGATCGCCTTGCGCCTCGACCTGCCATGAATTGACCAGCCCGACGGTGAACAGTGAAACGAAGAAATCCAGCAGGTCGGTGCTCGAATTGACCTGCAGGTTGACCGCGCCGTCGGCCCCCGTCCGCCGGATCTGTTCGGCCGCGATCTGCACGCCGTTCCCCTCCTTGACCGGGATCAGCCAGAAGAGCAGAAACACCTGCCGGCGCGATTCCTCGAACGGCTGGATGACGTCATACTCCCGGGGCAGGACGGAGCTGTAGCTGATCGGCCCTGGGGCGGCCGTCGTGCGGTGGTGCACCCGGCCGCAGCCGATCAGACCGAATGCCACCAGCCCGACAATGATTCCGATCATTGCGCTTCTCAGCATCATCGCACCTCACTCCACCGAGATCCGCACCGGGTGCTCCGCGTCCACTTCGATCTGGACGGGCGCGGCCGACGCCACCGTTCGATTGATGAAAACATCGCCTTCCACGCGCACCGTCCGCGTCGTCACGATCCCCAGCGTCACCCAGCCGATGAGCGAATCAAAAAACGTGAACTGCTCGCGGATGCGCAGGTTGACGATGCCGTCGCCGGCGTTCACGTACTCGTAGAGCAGCGCCTGGGCGTCGTCGCGGTCGAGCGGGATCAGGCCGTCGAGCAGATAGACGCTGCGCGCGGTCTCCTTGAAGTGCTGCGTGATTTCCTGGTTTTCGGCGAGCGCGGTGTCGGCCATCACGGGCTTGCCCGACGCCGTCGTATGGCGCAGGGAGTAGCAGCCGGCCAACCCGGAGCTCATCGCCAGGAGCAGCAGCCACGGCGTCAGTTGCCTCATGGGGCGCCTCCTCGATCGGAAGGGTTCACTTCCGGCGGGAGTAGCGAAAATCAGGCCGGTTGCCTGGCGCGGCGCCGCGCCGTTTCCCGTTCAACAGCGGTCAGATCCGCCGGAACCGTCCAATCTGTCGGATTTCATTGGATTTTCTTCGAATTACGCCCCTCAACCGCGCGACCGCCGCCGGCCTTGGCTTTTCCGCGCCCGCAGTTTCCGCCGCAGCCATTTCACCCATTTTACACGCTTGCGCCAATATCGGCGCTTCCGCAGCCGGTAGACGCGCTTCTTCAACATCCGTCCCACGCGCAGGTAGAGCGGCATCTGTTCCAGCCAGCGCCGCTCGGTCGCATCGAGCGCCTCGGGCGCGTACTGCGCCTTGATCCGGGCGAAGCTGTTCCGATCAATCGTCCGGCAGCGTTTGAACAGGTAACCGCCCAGCCAGGAACCTCGCCCCCCCCCGGGGGTGTCGCGACGGATGGCCGTGGCAAAGTCGATCAGATAGGCCTCGCCGTTGGGACCTGCAAGGATGTTTTTGCGGCGCAGATCGCCGTGGGCAACCCCCCGCGCATGCAACTGGTCGAGCAGGGCGCGCGCATTGGCCCAGAAGATAGCCGGCGGCCCTCCCCGTTTGCGATTGGGGATGCGTTCGCCCGGCAGCCGCTCCATTACGAATGCTTCGGGTCCGGCCGTCGCCAGCAGGCGCGGCGTTCCCTCCAGCCCCTCCAGCCGGCGCAGCATGCGGACTTCGCGGGCGGCGATCCGGCGCGAGAAAAGCCAGCGCACCAGCCGCGGGCGCTGGCTGAAGTCCTTCAGCAGCGCCGGGCGACCCTCCCAGTCCAGCTCATACAGGTCGGCCTGACCCGCCGACCGCGCGGGATGAATGCACGCCCCGCACCGCGCGCGAACCTCGGCGTATTGCATGTCGGGAACTGGCGCCATGACTCCCCGATTCGATGGCTTGAATGGCGCGGCGGAAGGCGTCGCCGGCGACTGCGGCGGCCGCGCGCGCGCCGGCGGCCGCGGCCCCCCGCGCCTCCCGTACGCGTCGCGTCAGCTTTCCTTCTTCTTCCAGATCGTCCCCTGCGGGTGGTCCTCCAGCGCGATGCCGAGTTCGCCCAGCCGGTCGCGGATGCGGTCGGCGATCGCGAAGGCGCGGGCCTTGCGCGCCGCCGCGCGCGTTTCAATCAGCAGTTCCATCAGCGACTCGGTCAGGCTGTCCGCGGATGCGTGGTCCGTCCCGTCTTCCTCTGGTTCAAGGCTGAAGAACGCGCGCAGCTCCCGGGCGAATTCGACCAGCGCGGCCAGCCGACCGAGCACGTCGGCTTTCGCTTCGCCGGCGGCGTGGACCGCATCCGCGCGCAACTGGTGAATTTCGGTCACCAGCTTGAATAGCAGCGCCAGCGCGCGCGGCGTGTTGAAATCGTCGTCCATCGCCGCTTCGAATTCTCCGCGATAGGCGGCGACGTCGCCCGCGGCTGCTTCGGCGCGTTCGAGCGCCAACAGTTTCGCCGCCGTCTCGATCCCATCGTTGATTCGCCTTACGGCCGCCGCCGACCGCTCCAGCGCCTCATCGGTCAGATCCAGCGGGTTGCGATAGTGCGCCGAAAGGAGAAAATGGCGCACGGCGGGCGCCGACGCGCGCTGCAGAACCTGATCGATCTTCAGGAAATTGCCCAGCGACTTGCTCATCTTCTGGCTGTCGATGTTGAGGAAGCCGTTGTGCATCCAGTAGCGCGCGAACGGCCGGCCGGTCGCCCCCTCGCTCTGCGCCAGCTCGTTTTCATGGTGCGGAAACATCAGGTCGGTGCCGCCGGCATGGATGTCGATCGTCTCGCCGAGCAGTTTCATCGCCATGCAGGAGCATTCGATGTGCCAGCCGGGCCGGCCCGGTCCCCACGGGCTGTCCCACGTCGGCTCGCCCGGCTTGGCCGCTTTCCACAGGGCGAAGTCCGCGGCGTCTTCCTTCTCGTCGCTGACCTCGACGCGCGCCCCTTCCAGCAGATCCTCCACGCGGCGGCCCGACAGCTTTCCGTATTCCCGGAACGCCTTGACGCGGAAGTAGACCGATCCGTTGGCCGCGTAGGCCAGGCCGCGCGCGATCAGCCGCTCGATCAGCCCGATGATGTCGGCCACATAATCGGTCGCGCGCGGGTGGGCATCGGCCATGCGCACGCGCAGCTTGGCCGCGTCGGCGAAATAGCTCGGGATATAGCGCCCGGTGATGTCCTCGCAGGCGACCCCTTCCTGCTGGGCGCGGCTGATGATCTTGTCGTCGATGTCGGTCAGGTTCTGGACGAAGAACGGCTGATAGCCGCGATACTGGAGATAGCGCCGGACCAGATCCATGACGACGAAGTTGCGGGCGTTGCCGATGTGGAAGTGGTCGTAGACCGTCGGGCCGCAGTTGTAGATCGTCACGCGCGGGGGATCGAGCGGCTCGAACGGCTCTTTGCGGCGGGTCTGGGTGTTGAAGATCAGAAGCGGCATGGTCGGCGTTCGCGACCGGTGGGGCCGCGCGGCGTGGTGGAGTCAAGGATGCGGCG
>MVZB01000008.1 GCA_002068205.1 candidate division BRC1 bacterium ADurb.BinA292 | reverse complement strand
CGGACCGGCGGTCGTTGTTGCAGATGAACAGATAGAAGACGTCGCCGCGGCGCACGACACAGGGCGATTCGGTTGAGCCGCCGAACGTGCCGGTCTCCTCATCCACGAAGACGACGCTCCGCTCGCCCCAATGGACGAGGTCCTTGCTCCGCCGGCAGGCGACGATATGATTGCCGCCCGCCGGCTCGATCGTGGCCGTGTAATACATCAGCCATTCGCCATCCAGGCGCAGGATGCATGGGTCGCGCGCATCAAATCCATCCACAACCATGGGATTTTCGGCGTGGCGCTTCCAGTTGAACATGTCCTGCGACGTGAACAGGTGGATCTTGTAGCGGTGGTTGTTGCGCGCCCCAACGCACACATACATGTAGTAGGTGTCTTCATGCGTCACGACGAAGGGCGCCCACAGGTGATGCTCGTCGTAAGCAGGGTCGGCCGTCAGCGCGAAGGGGTGCTTGTCCCACGGGCGCTGGGCCAGGCTGGGCGAGGTCGCGTGGGCCAGGTTCTTCTCGTCGAGCGGGTTGAGCGGCTCGGCGTGCGTGATCCCGAACAGGTGCCACAGGCCGTTGCGGTCGCGCGCGACGCAGTGATCATTGATGTACCAGGGCTCGGCCTCGCCGTGACTCTGGTCGAAGAACCGTTCGAACGTGCCGGTTCGCAACAGCGCCCCGCGCCTGGTTGCTTGCGTTTGCTGGGTCGTCACCTGATGCATGATCTCCTCACCGTCTGAGCTTCGTCTGTCCCATGTCGTGATCGATTCAAGGTGTTCTGCCGTCCCTGACGGGACTGTTGTGCTGAAGGATCCGGCAAGGCCTGGGTCGTTCACCCCCCATTTTATTCCTTGCCATTCCCCGAATTCGGACCATCTCCGGCCACCCCTTTCTGGGGTTTGATGCGTCGGGAGGGCGACGCAGGGTTCCGGCCCGCGGCCGTCACCCTGCGCTCTCTTCCGGTCGTCCGCAAGCGATCGCGCTCCCGATCCCGATGCTTGCGTCCATTACCTTTCCTCCAGCCAGCGGGCGACGAACGCCACGTCGCGGCGGATATCGGGGGTTTCCAGGACCAGCGCGCCTTCCGGTCCAACTTCGAGTTCGCACCCGTCCAGTACCGCCGGCTCGCCGGTGCTGAGCCAGTCGACGCGCCAACGCCCTGCGCGCCGGCCGCGGAGGGTCAGCCGACCGCGAACCGCCTCCTCACCCGGATGATGCACGCCGAGGCCGTGGTAGGCCCAGCCGGCCACCCGCTCATCGTCGGCGACGGCCATGGCAAACGGCCCGGCCGTCGCGGCGGTTCCCGGCGCCGGCTCGACCTGCACCGGCTGGCGCGTCAGCCGGCGTCCGGCGAAATCTCCCGCGCGAATGAACGCCGCCGCCGCCGCGAAATCCCGATACAGATCCAGCGCCTCGACGCGGTCCCAGGCCCAGATCTGCGCCGCGCCGGCCGCGCCCGACATCAGCCCCGCCCACAGCATCGCCCGCGTATATCTGCCGTCGGCCTTGTCGGGGTAGGCCATGTTGTGGTCGCCGATCTCGCCCCAGAAGAACGGCCGTTCCGGATCGGCGCCGTCCGGGATGGCGCTCACGGCGCTCAGCATGTCGTGGCGGTAACAATGCCCCTGCAGGTAATCCATCGACTCCCACAGCGGATGATTCGGTTCGGCGGCGCTCGTCGTCACCAGATGGCGGTGAACATCGACCGAGCGCAGCAGGGCGGCCATCTCGGCGTGCCATTCGGCGACGGCGTGGCCGTCGGCGCCAGCGAAGTGCTGGCCCAGGTCGACAAAGTGATCGATCCAGCGCTTGACCTTTGCCCCGAGGTAGCCGTTCGTATACTCCACCTCATTGAACAGTTCCCACGCCATCACGGCGGGGGAATAGCCCCAGCGGGCGACGATGTAGCGGTATTTGCGCCGTGTCAGCTCGAGCGCGCGCGGGTGCGTGAAGAACTCGGCCGGATGGGCCAGGAATCCGCCCCGCGCCCGCGACCACGGATGATCGTGCCAGTTGGAGTTGACGAACGTGCTGACCTGGCCGTGGTGCTGGAGGACGAGCTGGAAGCGGATGTTATGCTGCTCGGCCGATTCGATGATCCGATCCCAGCGGCGGGCGACCTCCAGATCGAGCTGGCCCAGCTTGTCGCCCCGCATGAACCAGTCCAGGTTCAGCCCGGCCCAATGCACCATCCAGACGCGCGACCAGTTCATCCCGGCCTCGCTCATGCGCGCGAAGCAGAGCGGAAACTGGTCCTCGGCGTGCCAGGCGACGTTCATCCCGAACGGATACCACGGCCGCGTCCCATCCAGGCCGAAGCGGCTGGGATCGCTTGCCAGCCGCCGGACGAACCCGGGGGCCGGCGCCTGCCGCACGCCGTAGGCCGCCGGCGTCTGCAGCGCCGCCTCGAGTTCGTGCCGGCCGGATGAGGTGCGGCGCGTCACGCCGGCGAGCCGATAGACGCCGGATTGCTCCGGCGTGAAGCGGATCCGCCAGACGGCGTCGCCGTCGAAGAAGGCCGGCGCCGCGAACCGCTCGCCGTCGGGCCGCTCGATCCAGCCATCGATTTCGGCTTCGAACGGGTTCCCGTCCACGTCATGCAGCTCGAATCCCCACTCCAGCCGCGGGCTCGGCGCGACCCACGCCACCTCGGCGACCGTGGTCCCCAGGTCCACCGGCATCATGGCTCGCCCTCCCCGTGCTGGACGACGACGCGCGCCGTCTCGCCATCGTCGTCGGTCAGCGGCACGCGCAGATAATCCGAGGCGGGGTCATAGTCGATCTGGCGCGGCTCGCCGTTGACTTCGACGGCGCGCGGGACGCGGCCCCAGCAGCGCACGCGCAATTCGGTCGCGCCCGGCCGGGTGCGGCGCATCTCCAGGACCTGCCGTCCGCCGGCGGCGTCGTAGTCGTGGCGCGTGACGTAATAGTGCCCCACCGGCGCAGCCGCGAGCGGCGCCGCGCCGGTCACCATCGCCATCAGGGCGAAGCTGGCCGCTCCCTCCGGCGAATACCACTCCTTGAGCACGCGGGTGTCGTCCAGCATCCGGCGCAGGTGCGCGTAAACCTCCTCGGCCGGCTGATGCAGCAGCAGCGAGCGGACGACCAAGTGCGCCACCGAGTGCGAACTGCCGTAGTACCACCCGTCGCTCCGGACGTTGCCGTCGTCCCAGTTCGGATGCAGCGCGGGCACGCGCTCCATCAGCCACGGCCGCAGGCGCGCCTCGTCCAGCCCGTAGTCATGCAGGTAGAGCAACTGATCGGGATGGTACATGAAGAAGGCGTGGGTGACCTGAAAGAAATCGCCATCGTGGGCGAGGCCAACGCCGGTTGTTTCCGCCCAGCCGTCGGGGGCGAAGCCCGTTTCCGCCTCGCTCACCGGAATGCGGCGGCCGGCCGCGACGGTGTAATCGTGCGCGACGGCCCATTGCGGCGCGAACCAGCTGGCGTAGAGGTTCATCATCTGGAGGGCCGAGCGCGCCGCCACGTCGCGCCACGTCGGCTCGTCGCCCACCATCCGCGCCATCCGCGCCATCCCGAGCATGCCCTCCCAGGCGAAACGGATGCCGTCGGAGTTGGCCCCCTGGCCCGTCACCATCGTATAGGTGCTCGCCGTCGGCCAGTCGAAAATGATCTGGTAATAGCGATACAGTCCGCGGATCGTGTCCCAGTTCTCGCGCAGCAGGGCGGTGTCGTCGAGGTGATAGGCCGCCTGCCACAACCCCTGGAGCATGTGGCCGATCGCCCATTCCTTGTCGTAGGCCGCGTCGGCGCACCAGAACCGGTCGTCCATCAGGAAGAACTGGCCGGTCTGGAGTTCCTTTTCGACCTTGATGTTGTCGGGATTCAGGATGTTGCGGGCCACGCGGCGGCAGTAGTCGGCGATCGCGGCGTTCTCGCCGATGATCAGATGCGCCGGGGCATAGAGCTTCATCGCGCCGCTGTCGCCCGAATTGTCCGAGTTGATCCGCCGCGGGATGTTCCGCAGCCGGCCCGCCAGGTCCTGCTTCCGTTGTTCGATGAACGGATCGCCCGTCACGTTGGTCGGGATCAGCGTCCGCTCCAGATAATCCGGCAGCGGGATGCTCCAGGAGGCCGATTCTCCCTCGGCGGCGACGAGCGGTCCCCACAACGTGGCGTAGTCGAGCGGACGCAGGCCCGCACCCCATTCCACCGGGTAGCCGTGCGCGCGGGCGAGGGCGGCGACCGGCGGGACGGGCGCGATCGACCGCGGCGTTACGTCCCACTGGCTCGCCAGGTCCAGGTAGCGGAAGTGTTCGGTGAATGTGATGCGCCCGGCCGCCTCATCCGGCGCGGGAGTGGCCGTCACTTCCAGCGGATAGCGTTGCAGGCGGGCGGCCCACGCGCGACAGCGTTGCGCCACGTCCGCGGGCAATCCCGCGGCCCAGTCGGCCGTCACGCCGGCGGCGATCCGCTCGATCCCGTGGAGCGGCATCACCGCGACATGGCCGGCCGTGCCTGCGTGGCGGAAATTCAGGCCGAGCGATCCCATCCGGCGCGCGACCTCGATCCGCTCCGGCTTGCGCTCCAGCACCAGCAGCATCGGCGCATCGAATGCATCGGGCTTGCGATCCGCATGCCACAGCAGCAGCCACGGCTCGGCGGGAAGGGGCAGCGCGGCGCCCTCCTTCAGGGGCGCGACGGTCACCCCGTCGCCGTCCGCATAGGCCACATGCGTCGGACCGCCGCCCGGCTCGTGCCAGCGGTAATGCTCCAAGCCGATCTCGTAGAGCGCCGCCGGGCTCACCCGCGACAGGTAAACCTTGAACGGATGGCCGTCGTGGCCCTCGAGCGGGGCCGTGTAGGTCATGCAGGTGGAGCTGACGAGTTCCAGGATCGGATGCCCCGCCTGGCGCGCGTCGATCTGGATCTGGCCCAGGGGGTAATCGCTGTTATCGAGCAGCGCGCGCGGCCACTGCAGCGTGTGGCGGGGAAACTGGACCCCTTCGATGCTGAACGCCAGGCCGCCGTTGAGTGTCGGGACGTCGATCACCGGCTCCTCGTTGCGCCGCGCCAGGTAGCCCCCGTAGACGCCCGCCGACCGCGCCGGCTCGGCGAATGAGAGCTCCTCGGGGATGACGACCCGGTAACGCGGGTCGATTTCCTCCAGCGGCCGGTCGTGCAGCGCGCCGGCCGCGGGCGGCGGATCCCGCCGCGCCAGCGTAATGGAAAACACCTTAAGGTAATCGCGCCGGGGCAGCCGCAGCCCGACCAGCGGCCGGGTCGGATCCAACCGGATCGACTGGAGGTAGATCATCGGCATTCGCGGCTCGGTGCGATGTTCGTGATAAGTGAACGGGAACCGGATCGCGACCTGGTCGCCGCGCGTCGGCCCGACCGACCAGTCGCTGATATCGAGCGCGGCGCGCGTCGTCGTGCCGTCGGCGTAATAGAGCGTCACGTCGCCGGCCTGGTCGCCGAACTTGCCCGAGGCGAGAAAATAGGCCGCGCTGTAGGGGCCGGCGGCGAACCCCGTCAGGCACTGTCCCTGGCTGCGCAGATGGTTGTTCAGCCCGTCGGCGACGCTCGGCATGGCGAACGGCACGCCGTGGTAGGTCGCGACCGGCGCGTCGGGCCAGTGTTCGGCCGGCAATGTCCGCTGCTGCCACTCGCCGGTGTGGAAGTCGCCGTCAAGCGGATTCGACTTCCAGGCCACGGCGTCGGAATTGAAGACGCCGCTCAGGTCGAGCAGATGAAAGCCGTCATGGTCGGTCCCGCCGATCGTGCGCCACGGGTCGAGCGGGCCGAAGGCATCGATCCACAGCGAACCGGACCGCGGACCATCGGCGCCCCGCGCGCCGCTCAACACCAGGTCCAGGCCCTCGACCTGATCCAGGTCGAACCGGCCGTTCTCGCGCGTCCAGGTGACCAGCCGCAGCATGTCGAGCACGACCGGGATGCGCATCCACTCGCCCGGTTGGGGCCTGGCGGGGAAAACGGTGGCCTGCTGCCAGATTTCGCCCGAGCGCTCGCGCAGGTCGATCAGCAGTTCGACCGCGTCGGGCGCATCGGTGCGCGCCTGGAATTCAAAGCCATACAGATCGTCAGGCAGTGCCCGCCCCTCCAGCCGGACCGTTTCGACGGCCACTGACTGGCCCCCCGGCGTCAGCCGGTAGTCGATCCGCAGGGACCCTTCACCCTCGAACGCGACCGCCTGGTCCCACGTCGTCGTCACGCGTTGGTCGTCGGCGTGGCGGCCCTCGCGGCGGACGCCGCGTCCCTCCAGACCCGCGTTGAAGTCGGCCAGCAGCGGCCTCGGCACAGCGTGC
Source organism: candidate division BRC1 bacterium ADurb.BinA292 (assembly GCA_002068205.1). Lineage (GTDB taxonomy): Bacteria > Sumerlaeota > Sumerlaeia > MVZB01 > MVZB01 > MVZB01. The sequence goes on along the minus strand of MVZB01000008.1, from coordinate 21,008 downwards.
GCGGCGGGGGGCGGGATCTCGCGCTCCCCCAGCGCCGCCCGCGGCCGCGGGCTTCCGCAGAGGGAGGTCAATCCGATCAGCGCGGCGGTCGCCCACATTGTCGGATGCTTCAACATGACGGGGATCGGGCGTCCTTGGGATGTTTCATGGGACTTGCCAGGCCGCGGACTTGCCAAGCCGCGCACCAGGCGGCGAAGCGTGCCGATGCCGGTCGAACGGGGCCCCTTAATCGAGCCGGCCGGGAGCAGGGCATCTGGGGACGCGCGGGCTGGAGCGAACCGGCGCGGCACACCGGCCGGGAGCGGTCCGGGGAGTTCGGCCCCGTATCCCCCCGCGGCCGGCGCCCGGATCGCATCCAGACGCCGGCGCGGGGGCCAAGGGCCGCAAGGCAGGGATTTGAACGGCAACCGGGGCCGGCCGCGGTTCAGCCGGTGGTCACGATTTCGCCGTCGCTCACCGTTCCATTGGTCGGGTCATACGGATGGTGTTCCTGGGAACCCTCGTCGAGCGTGAAGCGGCGATCCGGGCCCGGGTCGTGGATATACCAGTGGTGATTGGGCTTGATCATCCCCGCGCCGACGTATTCCTGGAACACGTTGGGGTCCATGCGGGTGTCATGGGTCGGCATGCCGCGGCCAGGGCGGCCGCCGCTGCCCCCCTTGCAGGCGCCGAAGCGATACGTCGAGCCGACGTTGTAGTAGCTCGGCGTCGGGCCGTTCGGCGTCAGCGTCCAGTCCCAGTAGTTCTCGTAGGCCCAGAAGGGCGAGCGCATCGATTCGATCGAGGCCAGGTAGGCGACCGGCGTCGTCAGGCGCCAGAGGGTCGCCGCGACGGTCCGCCCCCGGCGGTGATCCCAGGAATTGAGGTTCCAGGGCTCGTCGTAGCCCCCCTGAATCCATCCCTGGTCGGCATAGCTGTAGATATTGGGGGGGTAGTTGTTGAAGTCAATTACGTAGCTTTCCAGCCCCACGGCCAGCGTCCGGTGATCGGCCTTGACGCGCGAGACCTTCGCGCGCACCTGGGCTTCCAGGAAGTTGGGCACGGCGATCGCCGCCAGAATCGCGATGATCGCGACGACGATCAGCAGCTCGATCAACGTGAATCCCCGGCCCGGGCCGTTCGCGGTGGTGTTGGTGCGTTGCATGTCCTTACCTCGCGACAAACATTCAAAGAGGGGGAGGAGACCCCGCCCGCGACGGATGAGCGGGGTCTCCGGCGGTCACGGTCAGTAGATCGCCCAGTGACGGGCGGCATTGGGCGGCAACGGGTCCGCCTCGGTCGTCACGACCCCGTAATATTCGGCATAGTGGTCGTGATAGATAGTGAACGGCGACGGGTTGGAGTTGTCGCTGTTCCAGACCTGGTATTGGAATTCCACTTTGGTCGCCGTGCGCGGGGCCGAGAGCGGCGAGCTCGGGTGCTCGCGCAGCGGCCCGTCGTTGACGCGCCAGAAGAAGCGCCACGTCTGCGTGTCGGCGTCGTAGTTGATGATCAGCCGCAATTTCTGCACCTGCGTGATCGGAGTCGGCACCAGCTGAACGTTCGCCGGATCCGGGTTGAAGGGGTCGTTCAGCTCGCCGAACAGGAAGCCTCAGCCCTCGCCGCGGCCCTCCTCATTGCCCATGTAGACGTTGCCGTCGCCCAGTTTTACGTTGAAGTGCTGGCCGATGCCGTCGGCGGTCATGCGCGGCTCCACGTCGATCACCCATTCGGCCGGTTCATTCACACCGGTCACTGTGTTAATCGACATATTCGGGTAGACATTGTTCTCCGGGCCCTTCGTCACGAAGAACGTTCCCTCGCCGGTGTAGCCGTGTTCGGTGTCGGGCATGTAGAGTTGGTCGGCATCCTTCTCGCCGATCGGCTGGAAGAAATCGCCATTGGGCTCGGCGTTGTAGCTTGCCTCGCGCAGCAACGTGCCGACAGGGATCGGGTCGCCCTGGGTCGTGACGATGCCGTCGTAGACCCGCAGCTCCTGCAGGAAGACATCAAACGGGTCGGGGTTGGCCGGGTCGGCGAACGTCACGTTCTGGCGAAAGTGGGCCACGGTGGTGGTGCGCGCCGCCACGACCGGCTGGCCGATCTGGCGGATGAAGCCGTCGTTGAGCTTCAGGTAACCCTTGAAGCTCGTCGTCGCCTGGTCGTAGGTGATGAACATCCGCATCGAGATGATATCGGTCGCCGCGATGCCCAGGGCGACGGGGGCGCCGCCGACGCCGCTGGCCTGGAAGTAGGCCTGCGCGACATTATCGACGTTCTCGACCGTCAGCGTCGCCTGGGCCGCCGGAACGCCGGTCGGGGCGGCCAAATCGGCGGCAGTCGAAATCAGCAACTGGATGCGCTGGCGGCGGCCGGTGGCCGTGAAGGCCGGGCGGGCGTCGAGCTGCACTTCGAGCGAGCCGCCGGCCGCGACGTCCGGAGCGGTATCCCACTCCAGCCACGGATCGTCCCAGTGATTCTTAGAGTGCCAGAATTGCAGCTCATCGGGGTTGTTGTAGGCGTACCAGGACTCACTGCCGCCCTGGAACGTGCCGTTGCGGGCCCAGACCTGCGTGGCATCGCCCGCGGCGACCGGATCGCCGTAGATATCGTTGGCGTTGAATTCGGAGGTGTGGACCAGCGTCTGGCCGGCGGCCATGACGGGCAGAGTCGCGCATAAAATCATCAGAATCAGTCGTTTAAACATCTCCGTGGGCTCCTTTCGAATCGAAAAACTCACCCCGCCGTCCGATGGGCGTCCCATCTTCGTAATCCTTTGAGCGGTAAGTGGTTACAATTCGAACGCGTTTGACAAGTCGGTTCAGGGAAGAGGGGGAGTGGAGGGAGTTGCCTCCACTCCCCGGATCAAACGGCCGTCCGCGGCCGTACCGTATTATACCCCATTCTTACGATATTGGGGTCGTTTTTTTTGGTTACTCCACCATGAATTCACTCAGCTCGACCGGGACGGTCTCGGCGCCGGTGACTTCCTGGTAGTTGTCCATGGCGATCGTGAAGCCCGAGGGGCTGCTGGCGTTGATCTGCCACTGGAACTCGACGGAGGTCGAGGCCCGCGTGATGCTGATCGGGCTGTTGGGATGCTCCTGCAGCCAACTGTTGTTGATGTCATAGAACATCCGCAGCATTTCGGCATCGGCGTCGTAGCTCAGCACGAGCTTCAGATCCTCGATGTCGGAGGCCGCCGTCAGCGGCTGGACGATCTCGCCCGGGGTCGGGTTGAAGATATCGGCGGCGCCGAACATGATCGTCAGCACGTCGTTGGTGTTGCTGCAGAAGACGCTGCCCGGGTTGCCCAGCCACTTGAAGTTGAAGTTCTGGCCCACGCCATCGGCCGTCCAGCCCGGCTTGACCCGGACCGTGACTTCGGCCGACTGATCCGCCGTCGTCACCGTCGGGATCGTTGCGTTGGGGAAGTCGGCGTCGGTGCTCTTGGTGATCACCCACTGCCCCGTGCCATTGTAGGCCTGGGTGTTGGCGCCGGGGAAGAACAGCCCGCCGACGTCGCGCGGGTCGTTGATCGGCACGAAGGCGCCGTTGTTGAAGTAATCGAAGGCCGAGTTGCGCATCGGCGTGCCGATCGGAATCTGCGAGCCTTCGGTCACGGTGATCACGTTGCTGATCTTCATGTTGTTCAGGTGAATCTGGTAATCGGTGTTGCTGGTCGGGAAGCCCTGGTCCAGTTTCAGCCGGACGACCGTTTTGGTGCGGTCGAGCGGGGCGATCGGCGGGACCTCACGCAGCGGACCGTTATCCACCGAGACGAATCCGCGGAACTGGCCGGTGGCGTCCTCGTAGGTCTGAATGACCTTCATCACCTGGATCTCGTCGGCCGGCTTGCCCAGATACAGCGGCGACCCAGTCGGGAAGATCGCCCAGGCATTGTTGCCGGTGTTCTCGATCACCAGTTCCCTGTCGACCGGCGGTTGCGTCGTGTTGTTCGGCGCGGGATCGCTGATCTGGAACCGCACGATCTGTTTGGAGCCGCCGCTCGTGAAGTGCGGATAGAAATCCCACTCCACCTGCATGTCGTTATCGGTGGGGATGATCCCGGCGGTGTTGTATTCCGCCCAGGGGAAATCCCAGTTGAAGCGGTGCATGCGCATCTTGAGCGAACCGGTGGTTGAATAGGCCGCCCACGGGCCGCCGCACGGCTGGCAGGTGCCGTCGCGGAACCACATCGCGGTGAATTCGCCGTTGGTCACCGGGTTGCCGAAGATATCGGTGGAACTGAAGGTGCTCTCCTTGACGACGCCCGGGGGCGGGAAGGTCGAGACCTCGTCATAAATCGACAGATCCTCGAACCACAGCTCATACTCCAGTTCGTCGGCGGCCGGACTGAAGTCCATCTCGGTCCAGACCTTGACCGTCGTATAGTCGCGGTTGCCGAAGAGCGGGCTGCCCGGGGCCTCGATCAGCGGGCCGCCGTTGAGCCGGTAGAAGGCGTGCCACACCTGGGCCGAGTCGTCGTAGGTGATGATGGCGGTGAACGAGGACAACTCGTCGTTGGTCAGATCGAGCGAGTCGCCATAGGACAGGCCGTCGGGCCCGAAGCCGACCCACAACTCGTTGTATTCCTGCCAGAGCTGGAAGGCGCAATCCAGGTTCGGCCGGTCGCCCCCCGCCTCCGTCAGCATGATTTCCATGTACTGGTTGTCGCCCGCCGAATCGAATTTCGGATAGAGGTTCACCACCAGTTCCATGTCGTTGTCGAGGTCGAGCGTGCCCGACGTTTCGATCTCAAACCAGGGGCTGTCCCAGTTGTGATTGGGATGGTGCAGAATGAACCGGCCGTCGCCGTCGTAGTCATACCAGCCGTAGATGCCGTGGAACTGACCGTCAATTGCCCAGGCCGCCGTTACATCACCGGCCGAAATGGGATATTTGTGCCGGGCGCTTCGTCGAAATCCGACTCATGTACCAGCGCGGCCGGACAGACGCCCGCCAGCAAAAAGCACATGAGGACGACGAAAAGATTGGACCGTGACCTCATGGTCGCATCCTCCGTTAAAGTTTGAATCAAGTGCATCGAGGTTCCCGTGGCGCCGTCCGCCCGGCTGTTCCGTCGCGCCGGGCCGGTGCACGGTGCTGGAGAGCAATCGGCGCGGCCCCGTTCCGCTCTCCTGCCGATTGGCTCCCGTCTGTTGACTCCGGATCACCTCCTCTCCCGTGGAATTTCCGTCGCAAAGCTAGATCACTTCCAGCGCGTCCTTATCCGGCAGCGGCGGGAACGGCGCCGTCGGCAGCGTCTGATACCAGAACGCCACCGACGCCAGGTCGTCGCGCAGCGGCAGATAACGCTTGCAACCATTGCGCCAGCCGAGCGCCTGAACCGTCACCCGCAGGTCCTGCTTGAACCGGATCGGATCGGTCACATGCCAGCGGTAGAGCGAGAAACGCTGCTGCGAGCTGTAGAGCCCGTCGGGGCGGATCACCTGGGGCATGCCGGCGTAGGGGGTTGTGAACTCCTGGTACTGGTGCGTCGCCTGGTTTTCGAAATTGTAGGAGCCGCAGAAGTAGTCCTCGGTTCCCGTCCCGCAGATCGTCGGAAACTCGCCGTCCCCATCCAGATAGAACTTGACCTCGCCCTCGCCCCACCAGCCGTTGTTGTTGACGCCCCAGGCCATGTAGGTGCCGACGTAGTGGCCGCGGCCGCGCACGCCGTCCAGAATCGTGTGAACCTGCTTATAGGGGACCGGGTTGGTGCGACGGAACTGGGCGTGGAAATACGCGGCGTCGTCGGGGACGCGCGTCAGCGTGTAGTTGATCTGGTAGAACAGGCACAGCCACTCGTCGTTGAGGTTCTCCACCGTGATGCGGCAGTGCTTGCGGAACGGCATCTCCCAGTAGCAGTTGAAGGCGCTGCCGGGGTTGACGCAGACGGCCAGGGAGGAGACCTGCGCGTAGCGCCCCCAGCCGCTGCAGAAAAAGTCGCCCATCGGGCACTCGACCGAGGGCTGCTGCTGACCGTCCCAGTAGATGCGCAGGATAGCGTGGCGCCAGTGCAGATTGATCGTGAACCACATCTGCTGGATCGCGCCGGGTCCGTCGATGCTGGCGATCTCCAGCGTCTCGCCGGGGGGAACGCTGACGCACGGCCGGCACTTCCAGCCCTGGCCCAGGCCCTTGCTGGCCGGATTGTTTTCCTCGGGGGCCATGCCGCCCTGGCCGCGGGCGCCGGTCGGATTCTCCGCGCTCAACGAGCGCGACTCGGCATCGGAGAGCCGGCTCAGGTTGCCCAGGTGAAGGTTCAAGCCATCAAACGCCATGCGACCGGGGAATCCTTTTTGCCGATGGGCGCGGTCGCGGGAGCGGAAACAACGGTTGGCGAGCAACGCATCGGAAAATCGAGTTCGGCCAGAGTGGAAAACGAGACCTTGATCTGACCATTTGTCACCCTATCAATCTGACAGGTCCATGTCAACAGGAAAATGCAGGTTGTCGTGGACTGACACGGTACTGACATGGCGGGCTCCCGGGCGCCGCGAGGCCGCCGGTTTTCCGGATCGATCCATGTTTTCGCGGAAAAGCTCGAGAAAGGCCCGCCACGCCGGCGGAACGGGCCACTGCCGGGTTTCATGCCTGTATGACAGGTCATTCCCTGTCAATTTCAAATTGACATGGCAGTGGCATGACAGTTACAATCGCTCCAGTCATGACGCTGCCGCCCACTTGCGCGGCGGCCCCACTGGATCGGCAACCATGTCTAAAGAACATCCCCAGCTTTTCGGACGTCCCATTTTCCCCCCCGACCAGGGGCTGACGCTGACCAGCCAGGTCCGCGAGATCCTGCTCGAGGAAATCCACGGCGGGCACTGGGAGGTCGGCGAGCGTCTGCCCAGCGTCGCCACGCTCGCCCGCCAGAGCGGCCTGAGCCGCTGGCCCATCCAGGAGGCGTTCGAGAGCCTGCGCAAGGAGGGCTACCTGCGGCAGAGCTCGCGCTCGGGCACCTATCTGGAGTCGCTCGCGCCGCAGGGACGCAAGCCGCTCGGCTCGATCGGCATCGTGCTGATGCTCGAGGAGGAGCAGGGCAACTGGAAGACGCCGCCGTTCACGCAGTATCGTCTGGGGCGCGTGATCGAGATGGCCGAGCAGCGCAACTTCGCGGTCGAGGTGAAGTATCTGCGGCCCAGCGACGACTGGTCGCGCGTCGATCAGGTGGGGGGCGTCTTCTCGGACAAGGTGATCGGCGTCATCGCGCTCAATCCGTTTCATCATCCCGCCGCGTTCGAACTGCCGCCCGACCGTCTGCCGTTCGTTCACATCGGCGGCGCCAGTCAGGAATGCCATCCGACCGTCGCCGGCGATACGATGCTCGGCTTCTATAAGTTGACCCGCCGGATCATCGAGGTCGGCCACCGCAACATCATCTGCTTCTGCAACCCCACCGATCCGGAGTGGGAAACGCAAAGCCGGCTGGACGGCCACGCTCGCGCGATGAACGAAGCGGGGCTGCGGGTGAACGAGGAAGCCTGCCGGCGCTCGATGACCATCGCCGAGGGGGATCTGGCCGGCCTGCGCACGTTTCTGGAGGAGTTTCGCGACGCCACCGCGATCATCTGCATGTGGGGCGGCGTCGATTTCCACATCGTCCAGGTCGCCACGATGATGGGGATCCGCGTCCCGGAGGATCTGAGCGTCACCGGCCACGGCGCCGGGCCGATGGGCACCAAATCCGGCGCGACGATGACCTGCCTCGAATATGATATGAACGCGATGCTCAACGCCTGCTTCGATCTGCTGCAGGTCCAGCGGACCCGCCGGCGCGCCGAATTTTCGCAGATCCTGAGCAACCCGCTCATCCACGAAGGGGACAGCCTGGCGCCGCCCCCGCCGCGGCGACCGGCGCTGGCGGGCGCCGCCTCCGGTCTCGCCGGACGCAACCGGTATCTCCGCTGACGATGGCCGGCCCACCGTGCGTCGTCCCTGATTCCCCGCCGGCTGGCGCCGGCGCGCCGAGCCTGGCGATGCCGGGCCGACGCGGCCGCCTTGCGTCGACCCGATGGATCGACATCACCACCTCGTTCAAGGAGAGGACCCCATGTCCGTTGCCACTGAAGCCGCCCCGCGCCAGGGCTTGATCGGCGCCGAGAGCCTGCTCAAGCGCTATCCCGGCAATCCGATTATCCCGCGCAATGCGCTGCCCGACTCCGACAGCATCCTCAACAGCGCCGTCGTCAGGTTCGGCGACGCGTATCGCGGCATGTTCCGCGTCGATAATCAGAACCGCGACATGCTGATCCATCCCGGGCGCAGCGCCGACGGGCTGCACTGGGAGATCGATCCGCGGCCCGTTCAGTGGCAGTGCCGGGACTCCGAACTGGAGCAGATAGTATACGCCTACGACCCGCGCATCACCCCGCTCGAGGGGCGCTACTACATCACCTGGTGCCACGGCTACCACGGCCCCTGCATCGCGATGGGCGTAACCGACGATTTCGAAAAATTCGAGCTGCTGGAGGTGGTCCTCCCGCCGTTCAACCGCAACGCCGTTCTCTTCCCGCGCAAGATCAACGGCCGCTATGTGATGCTGCACCGCCCCAGCGACAACGGTCACACCCCGTTCGGCGATATCTTCCTGTCGCAGTCGCCCGATCTGATACACTGGGGGAGCCACCGCTTTGTGATGGGGACCGCCGGCGGCTGGCAGAGCACGAAAATCGGCGCCGGCCCCGTGCCGATCGAAACCGACGAAGGCTGGGTGATGATCTATCACGGCGTGCTGACCTCCTGTAACGGTTTTGTCTACAGCGTCGGCTGCGCGATTCTCGACCTGGACCAGCCGTGGAAGGTGCTGCATCGCACGCGGCGCTACATCCTCGCCCCCACCGAGCCGTACGAGATGGTGGGCAGCGTGCCCAACGTGACGTTCCCCGTCGCCTGCATCCACGAGGAGAAGACCGACGAACTGCGGGTCTACTACGGAGCGGCGGACACGAGCGTCTGCCTGGCCACGACGACGCTGCGCGAACTGATTGACTTCACCAAGGAACACGACATGCTCAAGTCGTGATCGCGGGCCGCGGCGCCTCCCCCGCCGGGAGCGCCCGCCGCCCGGGGGAAGGCCCGTTGAACCCTGCACCGCGACAGACCGGCGGTTCGGCCGCGCGCGCCATGCTGGCAGCCCTCTTCGGCCTGCTGCTGGTCGGTCTGATGGTGCAGTTCTTTCAACTGATCGAGGCCGGGGGCGACATGGTGGGGGCCCACGCCCTCCCCATCCCCGCCGTGGTCGTCGTCCTCGGGCTGGTGGTGCTGACCGGCGCCGCCTGGCGTCTCCTGCGGGTGCGCCTGCTCGGGCGCGGCGAGCTCATTGCGCTGTTCTTCGTCCTGATGATGGCCGTGCCGCTCATGTCGTCGGGGTTCTGGTCCTATATGATCGGCGCGATCGGCGCGATCCCCAAGACGGCCGACTTCGACGCCTACGACGCCTACCCGAAGAAACTCTGGCCGCACGGGCGCAACCTGCTTGCCGGCGCGCTGACCCCCGCCCGCCGGGCCGATCTCGTCACCAGCGGGACGGTTCTATGGGAGACGATCGAGCTGGAGCACGCGCCTTCCGAGGAACGGCCCGTTCTGGTCAATCAGTCGCCGGAGGACGTCTCCTGGGTACGGATGCGCGTGGCGCTGGCCGCGCCCGCGGGCGCCGGCGATCCGTTTCACCAGCTCATCCCCGAAGAACCCTACCTGGTCACGCTGCTGCTGCGGCCGCACGAGCTGGGCCCCGAGGCGCAGTACGCCTGCCGGCTGTATTACGACGACCGCGCCGAGTTCGGCGCCGAGGCTTTCGCCGCCCGCATGGCCGGCGAGGTCAGCTACCTTCATCCGCTGGGCTTCCTGCGCCGGGGGATGTACGGCCTCACGGTGCCGCGCGACGTTCAGCGCCATGTCGATCTGGAGCTCGCGCTCGAAGGCCGCGGACGGCTCGAACTGGCCGATGTCGAACTGATCAGCGTCGGCGCCCTGCACTCGATCTATTACGGCCGGGAGGTGATCAACGCCTCGCGTTTTGCCGAGCTGGGCGAATCGCCCCGCACCGAGTTGCTCGTCCGCCCCGACAACCTGTGGAGCGTCGCCGGCCTGCGTTTCCTGCTGGCGGGCTACATCCCCTGGCGCGAGTGGCTCGCGCCGATCGTCGCCTGGTCCGGCATCGCCCTGCTCGTGTTGCTCGGCACGTTCTGCCTTGCCGTGCTGATGCGCTCGCAATGGATCGAGAGCGAGCGCTATCCGCTGCCGCTGACGCGCATCCCGACCGCGATCGTCGGCGAACCCGACGCCCCGCCGTCCGACCACGCGCTGGCGCCGATCTGGCGCAACCGGCTGATGTGGCTCGGCTTCGCCGTCACCCTCTTCTGGTGCCTGATGAAGGGCTGGCATCAGTTCAACACGAGCGTTCCCGACATGCGCATCGCGGTCGAACTGACGCCCTACTTCACCGACCCCGGCTGGGGGAACATGTGGCGCGGTCAGGAGGTCCGCAATGTCACGTTCGCCGTCTTCGCGTTCTACGTCGGCATCGCGATTTTCATCGAGTCGAGCGTCCTGCTCAGCCTGATCGTCGGCTTTTTCCTTTTCCGCTGCCAGTACTGGTTCGGCGAGGCCACCGGCCTGGCCCTGACGGCCGAATACCCGTTCGTCTTCCAGCAGCAGGTTGGCGCCTTCCTGACCTACGGCGTGCTGATCCTGTTCTTCACGCGCAAGCACCTGGCGCGCGTGGTGAGCGCCGCCGTGCGCGGCCGCAAGGAGGCATGGCGCGGCGAGGCGCTGTCGTATCCCGCCGCGCTGGCCGGCATCGCCGTCAGCGTCGGCGGCATCGCGCTGTGGGCCTGGTGGGTCGGCCTGGCCGTTCCGGCGATGCTCGTGTTTTTCGCCGCGCTGCTGCTGATCGGCCTGGTCTCGGCGAAGATTCGCGCCGAATGCGGCACCCCGATGGGGATCTTCATGCCGGTGGCGCTGAGCAAGCTGGTGGCCATCGCCGGCGGGATGGAATTCTTCGGTCCGGCCGGCGTGCTGTTCGTCAGCTTCGCGAACTGGATCATTTTCCGGCACCTCTTCTTCCTTATCCCCGGCATGCAGGTTGAACTGCTCGAACTCGGCCGCCGCTACCGGCTCCCGCCCCGCGCCATCACCGGCGCGGCGCTGCTCGGCGTCGTCGGCGGGATCTTTCTGGGCGGCTGGATCTTCCTCTCGCTGGGCTACGCCATCGGCGGCGACAACTTCACCCATCGCTACCCGTACATGGACAAGGGCCATCTGGTGAACGAATACAATCTGGAGCTGGCCAAGGTGAACCCGGCCATGCCCGCACCCGACACCGGGATCGATCCACCGACGTGGGGCTACGTGTTCGCCGCGGGGGTTACGTTCGTGCTGACGGTGCTGCGGCAGATCTTTTCGGGGTTCTGGTTCCACCCCGTCGGGTTCGTTGTCAGCTCGATGCCGATGCTGGAGTACGTCTGGGGGAGCCTGCTCGTGGCGTGGGCGATCCGCGTCGTCACGCTCAAGCTGGGCGGCGCCGTCACCGTCCGCACGCGGCTGATGCCGTTCTTCATCGGCGTGTTCCTGGCGGCGGTGGCGGCCTACGCGATCTTCGGCGCGATCAATACGTATCTCTACTTCTTCCATCCGACGTTGGTCCGGGCGAGGTTGCTCTTCTGATGCGCCGGCCGCCGCGCCACTTTCCAATCGTATCGCATCGGCGCCGCGGCGCCGCCGGCCGGCGCCTTGTCTCCGCGCTCGGGGCGCTATTCTTCCTCGTCGCGGCGGCGGCGGTCTGGCTGCTCGGCCTGCGCGTTTTCGCCCCGCGCCCCTACCTGGAGCCGCCGCGCCCCGATTACAGCTACGATCCGCGACCGATGCAGCAGGCGGTCGACTGGCGCGCCGTTCAGGCGCGTCAGGAGGCGATCGTCGGCCTCGGATCGCGGTTCATGGGGCAGCCGGGCGTCTACGCCGCCGAGGCGCTGATCCGCGATGCGTTCCTCGCGGCCGGGCTTGAACTGCACGAACAGGAGAACTGGACAGTCGTCCCCCGCACGATCCGCCGCGAGATCGCGCTGGCCGAGGACGAGGGGACGACGCTGCCCGACGTCGAAATCTTCCCGTTCATGCCGAATCACTTGCAGCCGGTCGCGACCCCGGATGAAGGCGTCACCGGCGAACTGCTGGTCCTCACGCCGGAAGTCCTCCGTACCCGCGAGCGGTTCGACGACTGCATCGGTCTGGTTGACGCCTCGCCGGGCCGGTATTCGCCCGATTACGAATTTGCCTGGGGGCGCTATGCCCAGCTCGGCCTGCGCGCGCTGATTGTCAGCCATCCCGAGGGGCTCGACCAGGTCCCCTGGGAGCGCGTCGTCCCGTGGCAGAAGGGAACGCCGTCCAAGGGCGGGATGGTTTCGAGCATGCCGGTGAACTTCGTGCGCGTGGCGGCCACGCCGGCGATCTTTGATTACGCCGGCCGCCGGGTCACGCTGCGGGTGAACGTCCGTTTCGAGGAGACGCGCAACACGTCGCTGGTCGGCATTCTGCGGGCGCCGGGGACATCACGCGAGCGCCCCAACACCGACGCGCTGGTGATCCTGTCCAATTACGATGCGGCCTCGATTCTACCCGACCGGGCGCCGGGCGTGATCCAGGCGATCTCGCCCGCCGCGCAACTGGCGCTGCTCGAGGGCTTCACCGCCTACCGCGATTCGCTTGTGCGCGATGTGATCTTCATCGCCTGCGGCGCGCAGATGATGGCGCGCGCCGGCGATGAAAACCTTCTCCGGCTGCTTGATGAGAACATCTACAAGGCGACGCGCAACCCCGTGCGCGAGATCCTCGGGCTGGGCGCGGCGGAGGCCGGGGCCGACGCGCAGGCCGGCGCCCGCGCCGCCCGGCTGCAACCCTGGCGCGAACGCCACGAGGAGAACGAGGCCGCCCTGCGCCGGACCGAACGGATCCTTGCGCTGTTCGAGAACGACGGCTTTCTGAGCGAGCCGGGGCCGACGCTCGCCGCGCTCGCGCAACTGGACGAGGACGACGCCGCCTTCCTGCGCGACCAGGTCGACTACGTCCTCGACACGCTGGCGTTCGAGCAATACGAAGCCCAGCTCCAGGCCAAGCTCGTCTTTCTGACGACGGGCGAAAATCTGCACGGGCCCGAGTTCGCCGCGTTCCAGGAGGCGCGCCGGCGTTACGACCGCGCCGTCGCCGTCGGCGGCCGGCGGCTCGAAAACCTCTTCGCCGCCGAGTCGGGCCTGGGCGACTTTCTCAACCAGCACGATCTGCGCCGGCGCTGGCGCGCCCGATTCGAGGAACTGCGCGCTTACCATCAGCGGCGCCAGCGGCAGCTCACGCTCGATCTCGACGTTCTCGCCGCGCTCAATCCCTATCAGCAGTTCATCATCTTCGACAACAAGCTGGTGCCGGCGTTCCACGCCGACCGGCGCGAGGAAGTGCTGACGTTCAGCAACGGCGACTGGTCGGTCAGCGCCCAGATGCGCGCGATGGCCAGCCTGTTCGTCTCGGCGCGCCAGCGGCTGGCGGCGTTCACCGGCAACGCCGACCTCCGCCGCGAGCTCGAAATTCCGCGCCTGGCCAAGTACCACAATCAGGACGTGGATCGCAACACGCAGCCGGTCTCCGACCGCTCGTCGGTGATGTGGATGCGGTTCGGCTACCTGAACTTCACACTGCTCAACTTCGACCGCCAGCAGTCGTATGAGCACTGGGCCGATCCGACCGACCGGCCGTTCATGCACGACGTTGCGTCGCTGCGGCACAGCCTGGCGGTCGTCGGCGAGAACCTGTTGTCGATCGCGCATGGCAACGGCAAGCTCGCCGCGATTCAGGTGGGCTGGCTCAAGCGCACGTTCGGCGGGCGCGTGCTGGCCGACGGCATCGGCCAGTCGCTCGTCCCCGATTACCCGCTCGCCGGCGCCGTGCTGGCCAACCGCACCTATCTCAACTGGGAAACCTACGCCTTCCCCGGCTATTACGATCACATCCTGATCATGACCGATCCCTACGGGCGCTATGAACTGGTCAACAGTGCTTCGGATTTCTGGGTCAGCCAGAACGTGTGGGCCAACGGCTACAGCCCGCTGGCGGCGTGGCACGACCGCAACGGATTCATCCGCTGGATGAAGGACGAGGGGGAGGACGGCCAGCGGCTCTACAAGTCGGTCAAGCTCAACTGGTTCGACGCCAAGGTCGACAACATCACGCTGGTCTGCTTCCGCGCCGCGCCGGTGGCGTTCTTCGATCTGACCAATCCGCAGACGCTGCGCGATTACTCCGGGCTGCGGCTGTTTTCGCGCGACGGCCTGGCCGAATTCCGCAAGCGCTGCCTGTATGAAACCAATGCGATGCGCATGGCGTGGCTCGACCCCGAGGCGCGGTTCTACGCCGCGCTGGAGTCGGGCTCGCCCGAAAACGAGCTGGTCAAGGAGATCCGCGGCTTCCTGCTCGGCGTCCCGCGCGCGGGCGAGCCGAGCGACTTCGTCCCCGATCCCGACCGCGAAATCGACGGGCCCGGCTACCTTGCCGCCGCGACGCCGGTCATGCAGGGCCTGCCGTTCGAGATGGGCGAGTCGATGACGTTCCTCAACGGGCGGCGCCTCGACGTTCAGAACCGCCACCGCATGGCCGACCCGCGCACGAACGACTACCACGCCAAGGCGCGCGAGCTGCTGGCCGAAAGCGCCGCGCCCGAGCTGCCCTGGCGCGAGAAGATCCTGCTCGCGCGCGAGGCGGTCACCTACGCAATGCTGAACCACCCGGTCCTGCGGCGTTCGCTGTTCGAGGCGGTGCTGGGCATCATCTGGTATCTCGCGCTGCTCGTCCCGTTCACGTTTTTCTTCGAGAAAATGGTTTTCGGCTACAGCGACGTGCGCAAGCAGATCGCCGCCCAGATCATCATCTTCCTGGTTGCCTTCGGCTTGCTGCGGGTTCTGCACCCCGCCTTCGGGATGGTCCGCTCCTCGGTGATGATCCTGCTCGGGTTCGTCGTGATCCTCATTTCGACGGGGATGACCATTCTCTTCTCCGGCAAGTTCAAGGAGAACCTGGAGGAGCTCAAGAAGCGGCGCGGGCAGGTCGAGGCCGCCCAGATCAACCGGCTGGGCGTCATCGGCTCGGCCTTCATGCTCGGCCTCAACAACATGCACCGGCGCAAGGTACGCACCGGGCTGACCTGCGGCACGCTGACGCTGATCACGTTCGCGATGATCGCGTTCACCTCGGTCCACAGCGACGTCGTCGATGAAGCGACTGCCCTGGGCAAGGCCGGCTACCAGGGCATTCTGATCAAGAACGAACACTTCAAGCGCATCAGCGACGCCGAATTGTTCGCGATCACCGAACGCTACGGCGACCGCTACCAGGTCAATCCCCGCCGCATGTATCTCGGCCAGCAGAACTGGCAGGATACCCAGGGCTACAACCCCGAGTTGGTCGTGCTTTACGAGACCGATGGCCGCCGCCGTGCCGCTCAGGCCGATTCGCTGATGCAGATGACCGCCGGCGATCCGCTGCGCGACCAGATCCGCCTGCTGACCGACCGGGGCTGGTTCACCCCCGCGGATGAAGCGTCGGAGGAGCTGCCCGCGGCGATCCTGCCCGACCGCATGGCCGAGCGGCTCGGCCTGACGGCGGCGGAGGTCAATGCGGGGGACGTGCAGGTTCAGATCAACGGGCGGGCCTTCCGCGTCCGGGGGATCTTCGAATCCCGCTCGCTCGCCGAGATGCGCGACCTGGACGGCCGCGACCTGCTCCCCTACGACATCGAGGCGATGGCCCATATCCAGCTTCAGGAGGGGGAAGTTGTCGCGACCGACGCCGACCCGCGCATCGACCCGGCGCGCATCATCCTCGCCCCGCAGCGCGAACTGAACCTGCAGGTCCCCAACGGCATTCCCGCCATCGTGTCGGTCGCCGTCGCAATGCCCCAGGCCGGCTACGCCGAGGCGCGCGCCGAAATCGACGATTACCTCGAGCAGACCGGCAAGACCGCGTTCTATGGTCTCGAAGGGGTCGCCTGGCGCGGCCGCCGCGCGCGCGAGGCCTCGTTCGAAGGCCTGATCGAGCTGCTGATCCCGCTCATCCTGGCCGCGTTGACCGTGCTCAACACGATGAAGGGCTCGGTCTACGAACGGCGCGACGAGATCTTCGTCTACAACGCCGTCGGCATCGCCCCGCGCTACGTCTTCTTCATGTTCATCGCCGAGGCGTTCGTCTATTCCGTCGTCGGGACGGTGCTGGGCTACCTGCTCAGCCAGGGCGTCGGCCGCATCCTGACGGAACTGGATCTGACCGGCGGCCTCAACATGACGTACACGTCGATCAATACGATCTACGCGTCGCTGGCGGTGGCCGCCGCCGTCTTCATCTCGACGTGGTTCCCCGCGCGCGCGGCGATGGAGATCGCCCGCCCGGCGGA
The DNA here is from genome assembly GCA_002068205.1 of candidate division BRC1 bacterium ADurb.BinA292. Classification (GTDB taxonomy): domain Bacteria; phylum Sumerlaeota; class Sumerlaeia; order MVZB01; family MVZB01; genus MVZB01. Next base: position 4,594 of record MVZB01000008.1, on the reverse strand, counting down.
GGAGGCCGGCTGGTCGCTCCCCGAGCCCGACGGCGACGATCTCCGGTTCGATCTGCCGTTCAACTTCGACCACCGCGACCGGATCGCCGTCCTTGCCTTCTGCGAGCGCTGGCTGGCCGATCACGGCGAAGGCGGAGGGGGCAGGTTCCATGCCTCCGTCCCCGAGCTCGGCGTCGAGCAGCCGTCCGCGGCCGGCGACGATGATTACCTTCCCGCCATTCGCGCGACGATCTGGCCCAAGCCGTTCGACCTGGGCGTCTCGCAGCGGCTCGAGATCGTGATGACGCCCGATCCGGAAACGGGCGAGTTCAAGGCCGGCGTCCGCCTGGAGCGCCTGACCGGCACGCGCGAGGCATGGCTCCGCCTGAACAAGGCCTTCGTCGCCGATCTGCGCCGGCACTTCCTCCACTGGCGCGCCGTCGATGAGAGCGATCGGCGGAACCTGTTCGACGAGGCGCGCGACCACATCCTGACGAACCTCGGACTGGAGCACGCCTGATGGCGCGCGATACCCACGACCGGGAAGTCGAGCTTTACCGCTCCCTGCTGGAGACGCCCGCGCATTTCCGCGAAGGGTTCAGCGCGACGACCGTCGTCGGCATCTTCTTCTGCGGCCTGGTGATGATGCCCGGGGCGATCTACCTGGGCCTGATGACCGGCGGCAACCTCGGCCCCGCCGCCGCCTGGGTCACCGTGATCCTGTTCATGGAGATCGCCCGGCGGGCGCTCAAGCCGCTCGCCAGCCAGCAGCTCGTCGTCCTGCTACATGCGGCCAACGTGATGATGGCCGCGCACATCCTGTTCCCCGGCGGCCCGATGGGTCAGCTCGTCTACCGCGCGTACCTCGTGCTGAGCGACGCCGCGCGCGACGCCGGCATGGCGCTCTCGTTCCCCGAGTGGTTCGTCCCGCCCCCCGGCAGCGACGCGCTGGCCGAACGCACCCTCTGGCATCGCGACTGGCTCGTCCCGATCCTGATCATTGCGTTCATGATGGTCATCGGCCTGATCAAGCGCTACACGCTCGGCTACTTTTTCTTCCGGCTGACGTCCGACATCGAGCGGCTGCCGTTCCCGCTCGCGCCGATCGCCGCCCAGGGGGCGATGGCGCTGGCCGAGGCCGAGGGCGAGGCGCCCACCGCCGACGACCCCGACCCGCGCGGCAAACAGACGCGCGGCAAGACCAGCCGCTGGCGCATCTTTTCGCTCGGCGCCATTTTCGGCCTCGGTTTCGGCCTGCTCCAGATCGGCATCCCCGGCGTCTCGAGCCTGTTCCTGGCCAAGCCGTTCTTCCTCATCCCGCAGCCGTTCGTCGATACGACGGTCCTCACGCAGGGGATCCTGCCGGCCACGCCGACCGGCCTGACGTTCGACCTGGGCATCGTCTTCCTCGGCTTCGTGCTGCCATTCTGGGTCGTCATCGGCTCGTTCCTGGCCATCGCGACGACGATCCTGATCAATCCGATCCTCTACCATGCCGGCGTGCTGACGCGCTGGCAGCCCGGCATGGATACGGTCAACACGACGTTCGCCAATCACATCGACTTCTGGATGAGCCTGACGATTGGGACGGCACTGGGCATCGCCGTCGTCTGCTTCTACGCCACGCTGCGCGACGTGGTCGTCCGCGTCCGCGAGGCGCGTCGCCAGCGGGCGGCCGGCGCCGCGCCGCGCAATCTGTTCCAGGATCATCCGGCGGGGCGGGGCGACTATCCGCTCTGGATCGCGCTGGTCCTCTACATCGGCGCCGCCTCCGCCGTCGTCGCCCTCTGCTGGTTCCTGCTCCCCAAGACGTTCAGCATTTTCTTCTTCCTGATTTTCTTCACGTTCGCCTACACGCCGCTGATTTCGTATGTGAATGCGCGACTGCTCGGCATCTCGGGGCAGAACGTCGAGATCCCCTTCGTCAAGGAAACCGCGTTCATCCTCTCCGGGGCGCGCGGCATCGACATCTGGCTCGCCCCGGTTCCGGTCGAAAACTACGGCTACATGGCCCAGGCCTTCCGGGTGAATGAACTGACCGGCGTGCGCTTTCCCTCGCTGCTCAAGACCGAACTGGTCGCCATCCCGATCCTGCTCGTCCTCTCGCTCGTCTACTGGAGCTTCATCTGGCACTCCGACCCGATCCCCTCAGATCTGTTCCCCGCCGCGCAGGTCAACTGGGAGCTCCAGGCAAAGAATCAGGTTCTGCTGTATTCCTCGACGTTTGTCGGGCCGGGCGAAACCGGCGGGTCGAATGTCGCCGACAGCGAATTCATGCAGGCGATCCATCCGTGGGTCATCGGCAGCGGGTTCGTCGGCTGCATCGCGCTCTACGCCGGCCTGAGTCTGCTGGGCCTGCCGATCATGCTGATCTACGGCGTGATCCGCGGCCTCGGCCAACTCCCCCATTTCATGATTCTCGAAGTCGTCGGCGCGCTCCTCGGCCGCTTCTATTTCCAGAAACGCTTCGGCCAGGTCAATTTCCTGCGCCTGGCCCCCGCGCTGCTCGCCGGCTATTACACCGGCGTCGGCCTGATCAGCATGATGACAATGGCCCTGATGCTGATTAAATCCGCGATCTCCTCGGCGCCGTTCTGATGCTGAACCGCGAGCCCACCACGATCCCCAGCCAGATCGACCTGCCGCCGCGCGTCGCCGTCCAGATCGTCTCGCAGGGCATTCGCATCCGCTTCGGGCGCTCGCTCGTGACGATCACCGGCGTCCTGCTCGGCATCGCGTTTCTGTCGGCCGCGTGGACGAGCCAGCTCATCCGCCACGGCGTGCGCGAGGAGGATCGGCTGCGCGCCGAAGCCGGCCGCATGCTCAGTTTCCTCGAAGCCGAAACCGGACCGGTGCGCGACCGCCGGATCGTGATCTACAGCGCCGGCGCGCTGGCGGCGGAGGAAACGAAACTGCTCGAGCAACTCCAGCGCCGCCGCGCTGAGGTGATCGCGGGGGATGCCGCGACCTCCGAAGCGCTGGGCAATGCCGCCGCCGTGATCCTCGCCGGCGCCGGCCCGTTCGACGCCGTTCCGTGGACCGCGCTGGCGTCGCGGTCGGTGGTTGCGCCGACGCGGTCCGCCGCCGCCCGGCCACCTCAGCTTACGGCGCGCTGGGTCCCGCTGGCGCGCGAGATCCGGCCGGAGGAACAGGCGCGCCTGGAACAGGAGCAGCTCCGCGAACGCTATCGGCTCGTCTGGATCCTCAGCATCGCGCTGCTGGTGACGGTGATGGGGATCAGCAACGCGATGCTGATGTCGGTCACCGAGCGGTTTCGCGAGATCGGCACGATGAAATGCCTCGGCGCGCGGTCGAGTTTCATCCGCCGGATGTTCCTGATCGAATCTGGATTCATGGGGTTTTGCGGCGGTCTGGCCGGGGCGCTGCTGGGCTGCCTGTTCGCCATCGCGCTGCAAGCGGTGTCGTACGGGCCCGCGCTCGTGCTGGCTTCGATCAATTATCTGGCGCTGGCCGGCGTGATCGGCGGCACGCTGGTCTGCGGCATCCTGCTGTCGGTCGTCGCCGCGCTCTATCCCGCCGCCGTTGCCGCGCGGATGACGCCCGCCGCCGCGCTCAGGTCCAATGTGTAAGATGCCGGAGGGGAGCCGGAAGACAAGTTGGATCACGGAAGACACGAAAGGGACTGGACCACGAATGACACGCAAGGGCAAGAAGCGGGCGAGGGGAGTTTCCGCGCACGTTGAAAATGACCGAGGACGAGGACGAGAGACGAGGAATGAGGGATGAACATCCATCGGAGGGGCAATCGCCCGCATGACGCTCAATCGCGAAAAAATTCTCAAGCTGTTTGAACCGCCGGCCCAGGCGCCTCCCTCACGGGTGATCCAGGCCGTCGGCGTCCGCAAGGTCTACCGCACCGGCGATCAGGAGACGCACGCCCTGCGCGGCGCCACGCTCGAGATTCCGCGCCGCTGCTACCTGTCGATCATGGGCCCCTCCGGCTCGGGCAAATCCACGCTGTTCAACATGATCGGCGCCTTGCAGAAGCCGACCGCCGGCAAGGTCTACATCGACCAGGTCGATATCGCCCACCTCGACACCGATGAGCTGGCCTGGCTGCGCTGCCGCAAGATCGGCTACATCTTTCAGACGTTCAACCTGATCCAGGTGATGACCTGCCTGGAGAACGTGACGCTGCCGATGGCCTACGCCGGCCTGGAGGGGGAGGCCGCCCGCGACAAGGGGATCCACCTGCTCCAGCTCGTCGGCCTCGGCCACCGCATCCTGCACAAGCCCGCCGAGCTCTCGGGTGGCCAGCAGCAGCGCGTCGCCGTCGCCCGCGCCCTGGCCAACTCGCCCGACATCATCCTCGCCGACGAGCCCACCGCCAACCTCGACCAGTCGACGGGCCAGGAGATCATCGACCTCTTCAAGAACCTGCAGCGCACCCTGGGCGTGACGATCATCTCGGCCACCCACGACACCAAGATGCTCCAGGCCTCGGACCGCATCCTCTGGATCGAGGACGGTGTCATCGTCAAGACCGCCCGCCCGCACGAAATGACCTTCCACGCCGACCAGTTCGGCGACCACGAGCACTAGCCATGGCAGCAGACACGATCATCCGCACGGAAAACGTCAAGAAGCGCTACGT
>MVZB01000007.1 GCA_002068205.1 candidate division BRC1 bacterium ADurb.BinA292 | reverse complement strand
GGCGGCGGGGGCTGCGGTGCAGGGAGACGGGTTCGGTGAGGGCCTCGTCCAACTCGGCCAGGAAGAGGCTGACGCACGACGGCTCGGCGCCGCCATAGCGGTCGGGGATCCATTCCGGCACCAGCAGGTAGAGTTCATCCTTGGCGCGGGTGACGGCGACATGGAAGACGCGGCGCTCCTCCTCGAGGTCGTCCGCCGAGTCGAAGGCGTTCATCGTCGGGAAACGCCCCTCCGTCAGCCAGGGGATGAAGACCAGCGGCCACTCGAGGCCCTTGGCCTGGTGGACGGTCGAGAGCGTCAGGCGGTCCGGGGCCGGCCGGTCCGACGCCGAGGCCTCCTCCTCGTTCTCCCCGGTCAGCGCGATGTCGCTGAGGAACGAACCGAGGTCGGCGTACTGGCGGGCAAATTCGATGACCCCGCGGATGTCTTCGCGACGCTGACCGGCGTTCTCATACTCCAGGGCCAGGTAGTCGTCCAAGCCGGCGGCCATGACCGCCTCCATCATAGTTGCCGGGGCGGCGAGGCGGCTGAGTTCCTGCAGGAGTGCGGCCAATTGGTGATGGCGGTCGCGCGCCCGCTTGGGCAGCGCCTTGGCCGCGGTGTCGGCGCAGGCGGCGGCCAGGGGGTCGGGCCGGGCGGCGATGGCCTCCCAGAAACGCTGGGCCGAGCGGGCGCCGACGCCCTGCAGGTGGAGGAGCAGGCGCGTCCACGCCGTTTCGTCGCGCGGGTTGTGGATGACGCGCAGGTAGGCCATGACGTCCTTGATGTGGGCCTGCTCGAAGAAGCGCAGGCCGCCGCGGATGTCGAAGGGCAGGCTGCGGGTCTGCAGTTCGAGCTGGATCTGCAGGCAGTGGTAGTGGCTGCGGTAGAGGACCGCCATGTCGCTGAGCCGGCAGCCTTCGCGGCGCAGGCGCTCGGCGTAGTCGGCGATGAACCTGGCCTGCTGGTGCTGGTCGCGGCAATGCACGAGGGCGGGCCGCAGGCCGGGGGGGCGGACGGCGCGCAGCTCCTTGGGCAGGCGCCGCCGGTTGCAGGCGATGCTGGCGTTGGCCACGGCCAGGATCTCGGGCGTCGAGCGGTAGTTGGTTTCGAGCTTGAAGACGCGGGCGTCGGGGTAGCGGCCCTGGAAACCGATGATGTTGTCGAAGGTGGCGCCGCGGAACCGGTAGATGGACTGGGAGTCGTCGCCGACGACGCACAGGTTGCGGTGCCGGCCGGCCAGCAGGTCCACGATGGCGCCCTGCACGGCATTGGTGTCCTGGAACTCATCGACGAGCAGGTGTTCGAAGCGCTCGGACAGTTGCTCGCGGACGGCGTCCTGCTCCCGGAGCATGTCGAGCAGACGCGTCAGCAGATCGTCGAAATCGAGCACGCGCTGGGCGCTCTTCTTGCGTTGGTAGAGCGCCAGGACCTCGGCAATCTGCTCCTCGAAGTGCACCAGTTCGAGGAACTGCGCGCGCAGGACTTCGCCGAGGGGTTGCCGGGTGTTCTGGGCGAGGCTGCCGGCCGCCTGCACCACGGCCTTCTGCGGGAAGCGTCTCTCGCGCTTGTTGTAGCCGAGGTCGGCAATGCTGGCCCCGACCAGGCTGCGCGCGTCGTCCCGGTCGAGGATCGAGAAGTCGCGCGGCACCCCGATGCACTCGCCATGTTGGCGCAGCAGCCGGCTGGCGAGATGGTGGAACGTCCCCCCCCACAGCCGGTGCACATCGCAGCCGGTCAGGCGCTCGACCCGCGACAGCATCTCGCGCGCGGCGCGGTTCGTGAAGGTGGCCAGCAGGATGCGGCCGGTATCCACGCCCGCCTGCACCAGCCAGGCGACCCGGTAGGTCAGCGCCCGCGTCTTGCCGCTGCCGGCGCCAGCCACCACCAGCATCGGGCCGGCCGGCGCGGTCGCGACGGCCAGTTGCTCCTCGTTCAACTCCCGCCTGAAATCAATGGTGCACGGAGGCATGCGGAACTGTAAGCGGCCAACGCGCGGCGTCCAGCGGACAGGGCCTGCGCGGCTGCGGCCCTGCGCCCAGCCACACCGTGTGCGTGCAGAGCGTTCCAACACTGGCTTGACAGGACAGTCATGCAGGCTTGGCGCCTTGGCGGCTCATGAATGGAGCGGGTCAGAGACCTCTGTCGCCTGGCTCTCCGCGCCGACTGACGGCGCGATGCAGCAGGGTCAAGGGGGGCATCGCCGCGTCGCCGTCGGGGGGATCTGACTCACCCAGGAACCGCCGTACGGAAGGATTATCCCGGACTGAACCGCCTCGAGGATGTGCCACACTTTGCGAAGTGTGTCATACGTTACGACGTAAAACCGTCGCTGGAACGCCGACCTCGCAGTCATCTCCCTCGAGGCTGTGCCACACTTTGCGAAGTGTGTCACACGTTACGACGTAAAACCGTCGCTGGAACGCCGACCTCGCAGTCATCTCCCTCGAGACTGTGCCACACTTTGCGAAGTGTGTCACATGTTACGATGTAAAAACGTCGCTGGAACGCCGACCTCGCAGTCATCTCCCTCGAGACTATGCCACACTTTGCGAAGTGTGTCACTGATGCGACAGGATCGCGCGGGGGTGTTGGGAACGGCCCCTGCGGCTGACGCGAGGAGGCTGCAGTGCGCGACGACGGAGGCGGATGACACGGCTTCGCTGACCACACCGGAACCGGATGTCTCCGCTGACACAACGCCCCTCACCCCGGCACGCTGCCCCCGCCAACGCATGCGGGGAAACGTCCCCCCACACTTCGCGCCGGCCACTGTTCGACGGCGACACGCCGGCGGCCCATCGGCCAGGCCCCGGCCCGTCTGTCGGCAGGCAGGGGCCGGGCGACCAACCGTCCGGCGGCGCAGGCTGCCTTCAGACCGAGAACTCCGCGGTTCAACCGGCTCCCGCGTCGCAATCGGCACGGCATCTTGACTTGCCTGCGGTGGTCACTATAATGACGGGGTTCGCGCGTGTCGCCGCCGCGAGGCGAAGCAGGGTTTCGGGGAGAGCGCAGTGCCCATGGCCACCAAGGGAAAACATCTGATCATCGCCACCGGCGGCACGGGCGGGCACTTCTATCCCGCCCTCGCCATCGCCCTCGAACACGAACGGCAGGGCGGTGTCGTCACCCTGCTGGTCGCCGGCCACAACACCGCCCGGCACCTGGAGACGGCGCGCAAGGCCGGCCTGGCGGCCTTTGCCTGCTCGGCGCCCCGCCCCCCCGGCGGGCTGCTCGGCCGGGTCGCCTTCCCCGTGCAGTTCCTGCGGGCCTGCCTCGGCGCGCGCCGGCTGATCAAGCGGCTACGCCCCGACCTCGTCCTGGGCATGGGCAGTTTCGCCTGCGTGCCGGTCTGCCTGATGGCGGCCCGCGCCCGGGTGCCCCTGTTCCTGCATGAGGGCAACGCGATGGTCGGCCGTGCCAACCTGTTCCTCTCGCGCCGGGCGAGGCTGCTGGCCGCCTCGCTGCCGCTGGTCCCCGGCCAGAAATGCCGGTGCCCGACCCGGCTGACCGGCATGCCGTTGCGCCCGGAGATCCTGCGCGTGGCCGCCATCCCCTGTGACCGCGCAAAGACCGGCGAGAGTTTCGGCTTCACCGAACGGAAGCCGGTTCTGCTGGTGTTCGGCGGCAGCCTCGGCGCCGAGTTCCTCAACGGGGTCATGACCCGCGTGCCCGCCCTTCTCGGCGACCATGCCGGCCGCCTGCAAGTCATTCACCTGACCGGTGCAGACGACAACCACGCGTTGGAGCAGGCCTACTCGCAGGCCGGGATGCAGGCGTTCGTGCGTGCCTATGAGAATCACATCCAGGACTGCTACTCGCTGGCCGACCTGGTCGTCTGCCGGGCGGGCGGCTCGACGCTGGCTGAGCTGGCGGTCTTTGGCAAGCCCGCCATTCTCGTCCCCTTCCCGGCCGCCGCCAACGATCATCAGACCGCCAACGCCCAGGTCATGGCCGAGGCGGGCGCCGCGTTGCACCTGCCGCAGAAGGATGCCACCCCCGAGGCGCTGGCCGAGCTGATCCGCTCGTGGCTGGACTGCCCCGACGCCTGGGCCGACTACGCCCGCAACATCCGCCGCTTCGGGCACCCCCGGGCCAGCGCCGCCATCGTCGAAATATTCTTCACCCCCGAGGCCGTGCGCCGGACGGACGCCCCGACGGCGTCGTGAGGCTCCGCCGGGCGGACGGGCGGCGCAGGGGTTCTGGCAGGATGGACGTGCGGGCATGGAAACCGGGCGCGTACAAGTCTACACCGGCGATGGCAAGGGCAAGACGACCGCGGCCGTCGGCCTGGCGGTCCGGGCGGCCGGGGCGGGCCTGCGCGTGCTGATCGTGCAGTTCATGAAGGGCGGCCCGTCCAGCGAACACGCTGCCCTGGCCTGCCTGGCCGACCGCATCACCGTGCGTCACTACGGACGGGCCGGCTTTGTGCACGGGGACCCCACGCCGGACGACCTCCGCCTGGGCCGCGAGGCGTTGCGGGACGCGGCCGGGGCGTTGTGCGAGGGGACGCACGACGTGGTGGTTCTGGACGAGGCGTGCGTCGCGGTGCACTTCGGACTGTTCCGCGCCGCCGAGTTGGTTTCCGCCATCGAGGCCCGCGCCAAGGGGGTCGAGGTGGTGGTGACTGGGCGTCGTGCGCCCCCGGAACTGCTCGCCATCGCCGACCTGATCACCGAGATGCGGCCGCTCCGCCATTACTACAACGACGGTGTCCCCGCCCGCCGTGGCATCGAGGCGTGACGCGGCGGCAACGCTCCGCCGGGCGGGCCTCTGCGTTCACCCGCGCAACTCGGCCTTGAGGGTGACGCCGAGGAACAGCTTGCCGTCGCGCATGGACGCCTCCTGGGCGGCGGCGGTGAACACCGGCTCCGCGTACGGGATGTCGTTGGCTGCCGCACTCTCGCGCATCCGCTCGCGCAACTCGGCGTCGCAGATTTCCAGTGCCGACGTCAGGCTGCTGGCCTGCCTGACCCCACCGCGCCAACTGCACAGGAAGCCGCCGCTCTCGGTCACCCGCACCACCGCCGTCTCCTGCAGAACCACGTCGCCGGCGATGGCACCGAAGGCGTTGGCCACCCCTGCGTACTCGGAAATCTGCACAGGCTGCTTCATGACCGACTGCAGCTGGGGGAACATGACGGCGACCGGCGCGCCCACCGGGAGCAGGGGGTAGTCGATGCCCAGCGACAGGCGCAGGCGGCCGCGGCCGCCGCGCTCGTCGGCGAGGTGGGCGGTGAGCCATTCGCGCACGCCGTCCTCGGAGTGTTCCCACGGGCAGTCGGCGGGGACGGTCAGGGCGATCAGCTCGTCAATCACCATGCGGCGGAACTCGCGGTGCACGGCCTCGATGATGGCCTCGGCATCGACGTCCAGCAGCGCCGCCCAGCGTCCGAGCAGGCTGGCCGCCGCGTCGCGGTCGAAGGCCGTGAATGATCCCTGCGCGTGCAGGATGTCGGTCAGCGTCAGGCCGAAGCGCTGCAGGCGGCCCTCGGCCTCCTCGTCCTGCCACGGCACGTAGGCCGGGGCGGGGCGGTTGAGGCGTTCGCACACCTCGATGAGGAACTGCGGCGTCCCGGCCACGGTTTCGAGGAGCCGGTTCCCGGGGGGACATGCGGTGCCGGGGCTGACGCAGACGAAGTCGAGGATGTTGGGCTGGACGGTGATCGGCCGGCGGAACACGGCGTCGAGTCGCGCCAGGGCTTTGGGGAAGCGGGCCGGCAGGCGGCAGATGGGGATGACACGGCGCGGGCCGATGCGCACGCGCGGCCAGCCCGCGAGGTCGATCTCGCTGTCCCCGCCCAGGCCGATGGTGCGCACCGCCATGGCGCGCACGCTGGTCTGGAACTCGCCGATCCGCGCGCCGGCGTCGGCCAGCACCGGCAGGCCGTCGTGGAGGACGGCCAAGTCGAGGGTCGTGCCGCCCATGTCGGCGACGATGGCGTCGCGGGCCTTGAGCAGGCGGGCGGCGCCGATGACGCTGGCGGCCGGGCCGGAGAGCAGCGTCTCGACGGGCAGGTCGCGGGCCACGCGGTCCAGCATCTGGCTGCCGTCGCCGCGCACCACCATGACGCGGGCCGCGGTCGGGCCGGCCTCGGCCAGGGCACGGGTGACCGCGTCGAGGAGGTTCTCGATGAGCGGCACCAGGCGGGCATTCATGGCGGCCGTGGTGGCCCGCTCCATGAAGTTCAGGTGGGTGGTCAGCTCATGGCCGCAGACGGCGTGCAAGCCGGCTGCCTCGAGGACGATCCGGGCCGCCTCCTGCTCGTGCGTGGGGTTGATGACACTTCCGAAGCCGCTGATGGCGACCGCCTCGCAGCCGGCGTGCTTCGCCTCGCGGGCCACGCCGCGGATCTGTTCCGGATCGAGGGGGGCGGTCTCCTCGCCCTCCATGCTCATGGCCCCGGCGATCTTGCGGACGAAGCGGAACGGTAGCGTCTCGGTGTGGATCGCGAACGGACTCATCACCAGCAGCGCGACCGGGCGCCCTTTGCGTTCGACCGTGGCGTTCGTGGCCAAGGTCGTGCTGATGCCGACTCGTTCGACCCGCCGGAGGATGTCGGCGGGCAGCTCGCGCAGGACGCCCTCGATGCCCTGCACGAGGTCTTCGTGCACCGTGGGGGCCTTGGCATAGGCGAGTATCCGGTTGGATGAAAAGTCATAAAGAACGCCGTCCGTGTAGGTTCCGCCGGTGTCTATGCCCAGGCCGATGCCCTGGCGGACGATGGGCGGGGCGGCGTGCCGGGCCTGGTAGCGGGCCAGAATCTCGTCGGCCTGCGACTCGTAGCCGGCGCTGAAGCCCAGGATGGCGGCGCCGGGGGCGGTCACCGTCTTGCTGCGCGGCGGCACCAGCAGCAGCCGGGGGTCGTGCCACTCGCCGCTGAGCATGGCATACAGCAGCGACTCGTCGCCTTCGAGAACGGTGTGTTCCCAGCCGAGGCTGGCGGCCATGCCCTCGGTGATCGCCTGGCCGGGGGGGGCGGCCTCCTCCCCGGGGAAGCGGATATAGGCGGCACGCTGGTAGTTGCGCCGCCACGACTCGCGGAAGGCGCAGATGTAGGCGGCGTTCTCCTCGCCGTGCTTCGCGGCCAATTCTTCGAAGCTGGTCTGGTAGAGCGACCGGTCGCGCTGGTCGAAGTAGCTCTCGGTCGGGGTGGAGCGGACGGTCTTGTCGTACCAGCCCTCGGTCATGTACCGCGTCCCCGGCCGCTGGGAGAACTCCCCGAGGTAGCGGCCGTGCGAGCCGAGAAACACGCCGATGCAGTCCTGGACGCGTGGGATGACCAGCGGATGGCGGCGGCTGAGGAGACCGACGGTGCCGCGGCCGCACACCCCGTAGCCGATGCAGATGCCGTCCACTTCCTCGCCGGCGGCGTCGAGGGCGTCGATCTCCTGCTGGAGCAGCCCCCGCAGGCGGCGCGGGCTGTTGTGCAGCTGCGCGGGCAGGATGCGGGTGAGCAGCGTCAGCCCTGGCAGGCGGGCCGCCACCCGCCGGATGTTCCATTCGAGCACTCCGCAGGCCAGGACCGCCAGGCGCGATGTCGTCACCGGAACCTCACTGGTGGGATGGGTGTGGCACGGCAAGGCGCAGACTCTACCGCGGCTGCCGCGAAAATCCAGCCGCCGCCGCACATCGCCGGGACATCGGCGCGGGGGTATATTACCGCTCGCCCGGCGCCGGTTCGTGCGGCGGGCCGCACGGTTGCAGCCGCCCGCCGCGCCGTGGCGAAACTGAGGCAAGAGTCAACCCATGCCAAACAGGATTTCCACCGTCGCGTTGCCGCCGTTGCGCACGTACGGCGACCCCATCCTGCGCCGCAAGGCCGCCCCCGTCGGCCAGATCACCCGCGAAGTGGCCGACTTCGCCGCCGTCATGATGGACGCCATGATCGAGTACGACGGGGTCGGGCTGGCGGCGCCGCAGATCGGGCGCAGCCTCCGCCTGGTCGTCATCAACACCGCCCTCGCCAAGCCGGGGCCGGCCCCGCTGTCGCCGGGCGAGATGCTCCTGAACCCGCGCATGCCGGTGGTCCTGATCAACCCGGAAATCCTGTCGGCCGGGGCGGAGACCGCGACCGTCGAGGAAGGCTGCCTCAGCCTGCCCGGCATCCATGGCGATGTCACCCGGCCGCAGACCATCGTGCTGCGCGCCCGGCTCCTCGACGGGGAAAGCATCGAACTGCCCTGCGCCGGCATGCTCGCCCGCTGCGCACAGCACGAGATTGACCACCTCGACGGGATCGTCTTCAGCGACCGGCTCTCGGACGCCGGATTCGCTGAGGTCGAACCCGCCCTGAAGGCGCTGGAGAAGCAGACCCGGCGCGACCTGAAGCGGCACGGATGAAGACCACGACCCGCCAGCCCCCAGCCGGCGACAGCCTGCCGCCTGACCTGCCGCGCCCCCGGGTCCGCGAGCTCCTGGCCGCCGCCTTCCTGCGCCCCCACATGTTGCTGCTGATGCCCGCCGACCGCGTCCGCCGCGCCCTGCTGGTGCATGTTGCCGCAGCCCTGCTGTGCGGGATGGCGGCCGCCGCCGTGCGCATCCCCAGCCTCCTTGAACGCTCAGCCGGCTGGGCACGCTGGATGGCCGGGCGGATTGAACGGGTGCAGTTGCGCGACGGGCGCCTGGCCTGGGAAAGCTCGCAACCGCTGCCCTGGGACGGCGTCCACGCGGGCTGGCGTGTCGATCTGGTGGACGCCGCCCAGGCCCCGTTCGACCCGCGGCGCCGCCTCGGGCCGGAGAAACGCGGCGTCTGGATCGGCCCCGCCGACGTCGTCCTCTGGTGGCGCCTGGGCGAGAGGAAGGCCGTGGTCACGCGCCCCCTCCTGGAAAACGGCCTTGTCTTCGGCTTCGTCAAACCCGAGTGGCTGTGGCCGGACGGGCTGGACGTGCGCGGCGAACGGCAGATGGTCGCCGGCGTCCAGGCCAAGGTCGTCAGCGGGTTGCCCGTCTACCTCCTCTCCAAGAGCATCGAGACCCTCGTGGTCGCGGAGTTCTACACCTTCCTTTTCGCCTTCATACCCTTCGTGATGCGAAGCCCCCTGGCGGGCGGCGGCTTCCGCCGCGTCTATTCGTTCTACCTGTATGCCAGTGTTCCGCCGCTGCTGGTGGCTACGGTCTACAGCTCCCTCGGATTGCCCGTCCTCGATTTCGGAACCTGTTTTGCCGGCGGCCTGATCTTGTACCTGCTCGTGACGGTGTGGCGCCTCGGGCGCAGCTCCGGCGGAATACCCCGTCCGGCGTAGGGCGGCGTCGCCGGGCCTTAGGAGAGAATGCCCCATGAGCGTTGACCCCGTGGCGTTCCGGCTGGGGCCGCTGGCCGTGCGGTGGTACGGGATCTGCGTGGCGCTCGGCTTTGTGGCCGGATTCGTGCTCATCGAACGGCGGGCCCGCCGCCGCGGCATCGCGCGGGAGGCGGTCTCAGACCTCGTCCTCTCCGCCATGGTCGGCGGCATCCTCGGCGCCCGCGCCCTCTACGTCCTGCAGAACTGGCGGGACTACGCCGCTTCGCCGCTGGACATCATCCGCATCGACCAGGGCGGGCTGGTCTTCTTCGGAGGCCTGCTCGGCGGCACCGCCGCCGTCTGGCTGGCCACCCGCGTCAAGGGCCTGAGGCCGGGCGATGTCGCCGACCTCTGCGCGCCCGCCCTCGGCCTCGGACACGCCATCGGACGCGTCGGCTGCTACCTGAACGGCTGCTGTTTCGGCCACGCCTGGAACGGGCCGCTCGCCCTCCGCTACCCCCCGGACAGCGGCGTCATCGAGGCCCAAGTCCGCAACGGCGAACTGCCCCTCGGGGCCGCCGCCGCACTGCCCGCCTTCCCCCTGCAACTGGTGGAGAGCGCCGCCAACCTGATCATCTGCGCCGTCCTGCTCGCCCTCGAACGGCGCATGAAACGGCCCGGGCAACTGCTCTTCCTCTACGCCGCGCTCTACGGAATCGCCCGCTTCCTCGTCGAGTTCGGCCGTGCCGACTACGAAAGTCGCCTGGGGCCGTTCACGCCTGCCCAGGTCGTCAGCCTCCTCCTCGTCCCGGCCGGCCTCGCCGCCTTCCTGTGGCTGCAGTACCGCCGCCGCCCCGCAACCCCCGCCCCATGAACCGTCGGCCGTCGCCGCCATGAAACCTCTCCATCCCCCCACGTCCAGTCAGGAAAAGGACGAGCTGTCTGCCCCGGAGTCGGCTGACGGTCAGAGGCTGGACGTGTTCCTGGGCGCAGCCTTCCCCGAGGTGTCGCGCGCCCACCTGCAACGCTGCGTGCGCGCCGGGCTGGTCACCGTCAACGGCCGCCCCACCCGCCCGGCCGAACGGCTCAGCGCTGGCGACCGCATCGCCATCGCCTGGCCGCCCCGCCCCTCGGCGGAAGTCCTCGGCGAAGACATCCCCCTCGAAATCCTCTTCGAGGACGACGACATCGTGGTCGTCAACAAGCCGCCCGGCCTGGTCGTCCACCCCACCGACAACTGCACCCATGGAACCCTCGTCAACGCCCTCATCCACCATGACGAGGAAAGCTTCCTGCCCGAGGAGGACGACCGCCGCCCCGGCATCGTCCACCGCCTCGACAAGGACACCTCCGGCGTCCTCGTCGTCGCCAAACACCCCGAGGCCCGCCGCCGGCTCAAGGAGGCGTTCAGGGCGCGCGACGTGGAGAAGACCTACCTGACCATCGTGACCGGCGAGTTCGGCGCCGTAACCGGCCGCATCGAAACCCTGATCGGCCGGCATCCCGTCAACCGCACCCACATGGCTGTCCTCGACGAGGACGGCAAGCCGGCCATCACCAACTACCGCGTCCTTGCCACCGCCAGCGACTGCAGCCTGCTCGAAGTGCGCATCGAGACCGGCCGCACCCACCAGATCCGCGTCCACTTCGCGCACCTCCGACACCCCGTCCTCGGCGACCCCCTCTACGGCGGACGCCAGCGCGGGCTGCCCGTCGAGGCCGGCCGCCAGATGCTGCACGCCTGGAAACTGGTCTTCCCGCACCCGCGCACCGGGGTCAAGCGCCAGTACATGGCCCCCCCCCCGCCGGACTTGCTTTCGGCCCGCCCCGGGAGTAGCTTACAAGCTGAATCTCAGCCACCGGGTCCGCCGCCCCCCGGTCTCGCCACGCGCCCCCCGGAAAGAGGATGCCGCATGAGCCCAACCCCGACTTCGCCGGAGTGGCTGCGGTTCCTCTTCCGACCCGTCCTGGTCGCGCGCGTCTTCTTCGTGCTGCTGACCTCCTGGGCCGGCATGCTCCTCGCCGATAAGGGCAGCCTCGTCGAATTCCTCGGCGTCACTTTCAATCAGCAGCTCTTTTACGCCCTGATCGGCTTCCTCGCCGCCGTCGTCATCATCATCGTCGAATACGCCACCGATGCCATCAGTTCGCACAAGATTCTGATGGCCGCCATGGGAGCGACCGCCGGCCTCGTCTTCGCCTCGCTCGCCTACCCGATCATCCCGGCCAGCGTCGCCAGTCCCCACACCGCCCGCATGATCTGCAGCCTCATGTTCGGCTACTTCGGCATCGTCCTCGCCATCAAGCACGCCGAACGCTTTCACCTGAGCCGCCTGCAGTTCCTGCTCTCGCCCAGCGCCGAGGCCCCCAAGGTCCTCGATTCCAGCGTCATCATCGACGGCCGCATTCGCGAGCTCATTGAGTTGCAGGTGATTAAGGGCGCCGTCCTGGTCCCCACGTTCGTGCTCAACGAAATCCAGGCGATCGCCGACTCCAACGATCCCAATCGCAAGGCGCGCGGCCGGCGCGGCCTCGAGATCCTCGAATCCTTGCGCGAAATCTGCCGCACCCTCGAACTGGCCGACAAGGACTACCCCGACCTGACCGAGGTCGACAACAAACTGGTGCAGTTCTGCCGCGAAATGCAGGCCGACCTGATCACCAACGATTACAACCTCCAGAAAATCGCCCAGCTCCACAAAATCACCGTCATCAACATCAACGAGATCGCCAACGCGCTCCGGCCCACCGTCTACATCGGCGAAAACTTCCTCCTGACCGTCGTCCGCGAGGGCAAGGAACCGGGCCAGGGCGTCGGCTACCTCGAGGACGGCACCATGGTCGTCGTCGATGAGGCGGTCAACTTCCTCGGCCAGGAGATCGAGGTCTCCGTCAGCAGTATTCTGCAGACCTCCTCCGGCCGCCTCGTCTTCGCCCGCCCGCGCGAGGAAACCCGCCGCCTCCGCGCCTGACCCCCAAAGGCGTCTACATCAGCATCCCGGAAACTCTCTGCAAATCGCACGCTCCCGTTCAGGGTTGATCCTTGCCCTCGCCCGCGCGCCACACCAGCGGCTCGGGCGGCCCGTACTCGGGAACCCGCTCCAGCTCCAGTTGCAGCGTGCCCTCGAATGACCGGTCGCCGACCGAAAACTGCCAGCCCTCCTCCACCGGCTTCATCTTCTTCTTGAACTGGCTCTGACTGAAATCCTCAGAGGTATGCAGCGCCAGCGACAACCCTCGACGCGCGGTCGGCAGCAGCGCGCGCACGTAGACCTGCCCGCTGAAAATCACATTGTCGGAAAAGCCGATGCCGCGCGTATCGCGTTCGCTCACATAGCACTCCAGCCGCACGACGAGATCCTTTTCTTTGTTCTCCGGGTCGCGTTCGATCGCGCGCGTGTCCAGCCAGCCTTCCCAGATCAACCGCCCCCCGCCGGCCCAGGCGAACGCGACCCCCGCATCGCTGAGGTCCCGTTCACGAAATGGTCCGTAGCAGTTCTCCGCCTCCTTGCTCTGGTGGAACAGCTCAAAATCGACCCGCCGCGGCTTCACGCTGACGCCGAAGAAATACTCGCTGCGGCCGAACGCGTCGCGACCCCGCTTGATCAGGGCATCGACCAGTCGCAGCCGCACGCGGATGTTCCCAAAGAAGAACCGGGTAATGATCTCGAACGCCTCGCGCGAGGTCACCAGCGAATCCTCTCCGCCGTGGCACTTGTGTACAAACGTCCGCGGCGCGCCCGGAATCTGCGCGCTGATCTGCTTGACCAGACCGTCGCTGCGATTGTAGGTCGGGCCCCCCTCCCCCTCGGCGCCGAACCACCGGTTCGCCCACGAAGCCGGCCGCGTGCCATAGGCCTGGTAATTCGTCCCGACGACCGTCAAGAGCCGCTCGACTGGAAAGTGTTTATGAAAATTCAAATACGATTCCTGATTTTTCCGATTCTCCTGAAAATCGGGATTGAATCGCTCCAGCTCGTCCGCCCCATCGATCGCGATCCAGCGCTTGACCACCTGAAACGAGATCCCGCGGTGCGGCGTCCCCAGCGTCGCGATCTTGTTGATCGCCCGCGTCGCCTCCCCCTGGCAGAATACCATCTGCACCGCCTCGCGCACGATCAGTCCGCCCATCGAGTGCGCAACGATGTTCACCTTCGTCTCGTGGCCGGTCTTCAGCCGCACGAGCGCTCGGATGAACTGGATCAGCCGAACCAGCGCCTCCGCATAAACCCGAAACTCGCGGTCGTCCAGATCGTAGTAGCGGAACACCCACAGCGTGCGGCATGGATCCTCCGGCTGGCGGATCAGCCGCAGCGCCATCGCCGGGTCGATCACGATCTTGTGCCCGCTGAAGCAGCCCGCGTCCAGTCCCTGCAAGTCCTCGGGCAATTCGACCGCTTCCTCCCGCACCCGGCCATAATAGTTGACGACATTCGTCGCATCCTGGAACCGCCACTCGGACTTCAGAAAGCGCAGGATCAGCCCTTCATAGATGTAGTTCTCGCCGCGCCGGTGAGGATAGACCGTCCCGTCGTTGAAACCCTGGTAAGCGTTGCGCTTCTCGTCCTCCACCCTCAGCCCGCCGTAGCCGCGCACGAGCACGATCGGCTGGGGATGGCGCGTGACTTCTTCAGTCTCGGGCATGGCCGGCGCCTCCTTCCGGTTCAAACCGAGTTCAGCCGCCCAGCAGGGCCGATCGGCGACCGCCTTACTACGAACGATACGGCAAAGTACTTCAGGAAAATCTCAACCGGCCGTGCAACCCGGACAGCCGCCCCCCCGACCGGCGGGCCCGCGCGCCCCCCGTCCGGCGGCCCGACCCTTACTCCCGCGCGCCGCCCGTCCGGATCGCCGCGGGGGCCTCCTCGGGAATCTGCAACGAGCCGACAAGCTCCGACAACCGGGCCATGCCGTTCTCGATCAGATATTGCTCGATCCCCTCCAGTACCGTGATCGGCGCCAGCGGATCGACGAAATTCTGCGTGCCGATCGAGATCGCCGACGCCCCCGCGATGAAAAACTCCAGCGCATCGCGCGCGCAGGTGATCCCCCCCTGCCCGATAATCGGGATCCGCACCGCCTGGTACGCGTCCCACACCATCCGCACGGCGATCGGCCGGATCGCCGGACCGGAAAGCCCTCCGGTCACGTTCCCCAGCTTGGGCCGCCGCGTCTTCACATCGATCGCCAGCGCCAGAAATGTATTGACCACCGCGAGCCCCGCCGCGCCACCCGCCTCCGCCGCCCGCGCCATCTCCGCGATCGACGTCACATTCGGGCTCAGCTTCACGATCACCGGTCGGTCCGTCGCCCGCACGACGCGCCGCGTCACCTCCTCGGTCATCCGCGGATCCGAACCGAACGCGATGCAGCCCGACTTGACGTTGGGGCACGAAATGTTGAGCTCGATCGCATCCACCCGCGCGATCGCGCTCAACCGCTCGGCCAGCGTCACGTACTCCTCCATCGTGCTGCCGCAGATGTTGGCAATGCACAGCGTCGTCAGCCCCTCGATCGCCGGCAGCTTGTATCGGATGAACTCCTCCAGCCCGACGTTCTGCAGCCCGATCGCGTTCATCAGCCCCGACGGCGTCTCCACCAGCCGCTGCGGCGCGTTGCCCCCGCGCGGCTCCAGCGTCAGCCCTTTCAGAAATATCGCCCCCAGCCGCCCCGGATCGTGAAACTCCGCATACTCCGTCCCGTAGCCATACGTCCCCGACGCCACCGTCACCGGATTCTTCAGCTCCAGCGGGCCGATCCGCACCCGCAGGTCCGGCCGGGTCTCCAGCGTCGCGGCTTCGGATGCCATCGCCTCAGCCTTTCGCAGGCGCGCCGTGGCGCTGATCTTCGACGATCTTGCCGTCGCGGATCCGGATCTGCCGCTCGCAATACTCCGCGATGTTCGGCTCGTGCGTCACGATGATCAGCGTTACCCCCTGGCGATGCAGCTCCAGAAACAGCTGCATGATCTCCTCGGTCGTCACCGAATCCAGGTTGCCCGTCGGTTCGTCCGCCAGAATGATCGACGGCTCCGTCACCAGCGCCCGGGCGATCGCCACGCGCTGGCGCTGACCCCCCGAGAGCTGATTGGGGTAGTGATCCATTCGATTCGCCAACCCCACCCGCTCCAGCGACCGCCGCGCCAGGTCGCCGGGATGCGCGTCGCCCCGGTAAAACAAGGGCACCTCGACGTTCTCCAGCGCCGTCGACCGCGCCAGCAGGTTGAACTGCTGAAAGACGAAACCGATCTTCCGATTGCGCACGCGCGCCAGCTCATCGTCCGGCAGACGCGACACGTCGTGCTGATCCAGCATGTAACTGCCCGCCGTCGGACGATCCAGGCATCCCAGGATGTTCATCAACGTCGACTTGCCGCTGCCCGAGGACCCGATGATCGCGAGCATCTCGCCATCTTCAATTGCCAGATCCACCCCGTCCAGGGCATGCACGACCTGCTCGCCCATGTGGTAGATCTTTTCCAGTCCCCGGCATTCTATCAGCGCCATGCTCGCCTCTTCGCCGCCCGGATCCCTCGCCCCTCCCGCGTCAGCCGATCAGCCCGCCCCGGTCGCCGCCGGCCGAAATCCCCTTCATCAGCCGCCGGAACGCCGCCTCGTCCTCCACGACCGTATTGGCCTCTTCCATCGTCACCCGTTCGCTCTTGACCAGCTGCACCAGGTGCATGTCGAACGTCTGCATCCCCTCGGCCCCGCTCCGCATCACCTGCTGGATGTCGTCGATCCGCTCCTCGATGATCAACTTCTGAATGATCGGGTTGTTGAACATGATCTCGCAGCACGGCACGCGGCCCTTGCCGTCCGCCGTCCGCACCAGCCGCTGGCAGACCACCGCCTGCAGGTTCTTTGAAAGCTGGTCCAGGATCAGCGGCATCTCCTCCAGCGTGAAGTAGTGCGTGATGCGCGTGATCGTCTGGCGCGCGTCGGGCGTGTGCAGCGTCGAAAATACCAGGTGACCCGTGTCGACGCAGTGCATCGCCGTCTCGATCGTCTCGCGGTCGCGCAGCTCCCCCAGCAGGATGATGTCCGGATCCTGGCGCAGCGCGTGGCGCAGCGCGCACTTGAAATCGACGACGTCCTGGTTCACCTCGATCTGATCGATGATGCACTTCTCGTCGGTATAAACGATCTCAATCGGGTCCTCGATCGTGATGATGTGCTCGCGCCGCGTGGCGTTGATGATGTTGATGATCGCCGCCAGCGTCGACGTCTTGCCGCTCCCCGTCACCCCCGTCACCAGCACCAGCCCGCGGTGATACTTCGCCAGACGCGTGAGCTGCGGCGGCAGGTTCAGATCCTCCAGCGTCACCTTCTTCGACACCAGCTTCCGGATCGCCAGCGACTTCGTCCCCCGCTGGTGGAAACAGTTGATCCGGAAGCGCTGCGTCGGGCTCAATCCGTAGGAATAGTCCACCGTGCCGTCGCGCTCGAGCTGTTCCCGGCAGCGCGGCGGCATCATCAGCGTATTGGCCGCTTCCGTATCCTCGGCTTCCAGCGGCGGATGGTCGATCGGATGCAACTGGCCGTTCATCCGAATCATCGGCGGGCCGCCGACCTTCAGGTGCAGATCGGAGGCATCGACGCGTACCATGCCCTCCAGCAGTTTGTGCATGTTGATGGCCATCGGGAGTCTTACAACCTCTCTGTCGCGGTCTCAATTCGGGATCGGAGGGTCACTGGCGCGCGGGGACGTTGCGTCATCGCCCGCATCCCGCCCCCAGGGACGCGAACAGTCTCTTATTCCAAGATGTATCATACCTGTCAAGCCCGCTCGAAAATTCGTCCCTCGTTCTCGTCCCTCGAATTTCCCTCCCCTGCCTGTTTTCGCTCACGTCCGACAATCCCCCCTCCCCCCCGCCGCCGAATTTTCCTTTCTTTTTCCTCTCCCCTTCCCTATAGCTATGTCAGACTTCCGTAGTTCCACGCGTTGTTACGAAAGGTAACCGATCGAATGCCCGCCCCCGAACCGCTCCAGACGTTCCAGCCGCGCCACCCCTTCTTCGTCGGCATCGACTCCGACGGCTGCGTCTTCGATTCCATGGAACTCAAACAGAAGGAATGCTTTATCCCCAACATCGTCCGCGTCTGGGGCTTGCAGGGCATCTCCAAATACGCCCGCGAAACCGCCGAGTTCGTCAACCTCTACTCCCGCCAGCGCGGCGTTAACCGCTGGATCGCCCTCGTCCAGGTCTTCGACCTCCTCGCCGAACGCCCCGAGGTCCGCGCCCGCCAGGTCGCCCTCCCCGACGACGCCCCGCTGCGCGACTGGCTCACGAGCGGCCGCCCCCTCACCGACAAGACGCTCGAGGCCCTCATCGCCGAAAATCCTCACCCGACCCTCCTCACCGCGCGCGAGTGGAGCCGCGCCGTCAACGAGTCGGTCACCGCCACCGTCGCCAACCTCCCCCCCTTCCCCTATGTGCGCGAATCCCTCGAACGGTTGCGCGCCGAGGCCGACCTGATGGTCGTCAGCCAGACCCCCGCCGCCGCCCTCGAGCGCGAATGGGCCGAACATGATCTGACCCGCTTCGTCTGCCTCATCGGCGGCCAGGAGCTGGGCACCAAGGGCGAGATCCTCCAGCACGCCGCCCAGGGCCGTTACCCTTCCTCCAAAATCCTGATGATCGGCGACGCACCCGGCGACCTGAAGGCCGCCCGCTCGGCCGGCGCCCTCTTCTTCCCGATCAACCCCGGCGACGAAGAACATTCATGGAAACGGTTTTACGAGGAAGGAATCGACGCTTTCCTTGAGGGGCGGTTCGAGGGAGAATACGAGGCCGGGTTGCTCGCGGACTTCAACCGCCGCCTCCCCGAATCCCCACCGTGGAAAACTGCATGAAAAAGCGGTATCGGTATCACTATCGGTATCGGTATCGCAATCGAACCCAACCCCGTATTCAATGAAGATTCATCTACAAGGATAGCAACCATGTCGCAGGCGGATATTGCCGTTGTCGGACTCGCCGTGATGGGCGAAAACCTCGCGCTTAATATGGAAAGCAAAGGCTTTACCGTGGCGGTCTTCAACCGCACCGTCGAAAAAGTCGACCAGTTCCTGGCCGGCCGCGCCAAGGGCAAGAACTTCGTCGGCGCCCACTCGCTCCCCGAACTGGCCGCCCAGCTCAAACGCCCCCGCAAGATCATGCTCATGGTCAAGGCCGGCCGGCCCGTCGACGACTTCATCGAGGCCCTTATCCCCCACCTCGAGCCGGGCGACATGATCATCGACGGCGGCAACTCCCACTTCCCCGACACCCGCCGCCGCACGAAATATCTTGAGGAAAAGGGCCTGCTCTACATCGGCACCGGCGTCTCCGGCGGCGAGGAGGGCGCCCTCAAGGGCCCCTCCATCATGCCCGGCGGCTCCACCCAGGCCTGGCCCCACGTCAAGGACATCTTTCAGAAGATCGCCGCCAAGGTCGACGACGGCTCCCCCTGCTGCGACTGGGTCGGCGAGGACGGCGCCGGCCACTTCGTCAAAATGGTCCATAACGGCATCGAATACGGCGACATGCAGATGATCTGCGAGGCCTACCACCTCATGCGCGTCGGCCTCGGCCTCTCCAACGACGAAATGCACGAGGTCTTCGCCGAGTGGAACCGCGGCGAGCTCGACTCCTACCTGATCGAAATCACCCGCGACATCCTCGCCTACCGCGACGAGCACGGCGACGCCGTCGTCGACAAGATCCTCGATACCGCCGGCCAGAAGGGCACCGGCAAGTGGACCGCCATCGAGGCGCTCAATCTCGGCCAGCCGCTCACGCTCATCGGCGAGGCCGTCTTCTCGCGCTGCCTCTCGGCGCTCAAGGATGAGCGCGTCGCCGCGTCCAAACAGCTCATCGGCCGGACGCAGGCGCCCCGGCTCGACCGCGACCATGCGATCGACGACCTGCGCCAGGCCCTCTATGCCTCCAAGATCGTCAGCTACGCCCAGGGCTATCAGCTCATGCGCGCCGCCGCCGCCGAATACGGCTGGAACCTCAACTACGGCGGCGTGGCGCTCATGTGGCGCGGCGGCTGCATCATCCGCTCCGCCTTCCTCGGCAAGATCAAGGAAGCCTTCGACGCCCAGCCCGGCCTGACCAACCTGCTGCTCGATCCCTTCTTCAAACAGGCCACCGACGCCGCCCAGCCCGCCTGGCGCCGCACGCTGACCCGCGCCATCGAACTCGGCATCCCGATGCCCGCCATGACCAGCGCGCTGGCCTTCTTCGACGGCTACCGCAGCGCATGGCTCCCCGCCAACCTGCTCCAAGCCCAGCGCGATTACTTCGGCGCCCACACCTACGAACGCACCGACCGACCCCGCGGCCAGTACTTCCACACCAACTGGACCGGCGAAGGCGGCGACACGGCCTCGACGGCCTATGTGGTGTGACCCGCCGGCGATCCCTTCCCCCGTTCCCCCGCTAGCCCCTTTACCGGAGACGCAATCACCATCATGGCCCTGGCCGCACCGCCGAGCACCTCCCCGATCACCCCGGCCGAGCAACGCGAACGCCTCGCGCAACTCCTCGCCTCCCGCTCCCCCGCGCCGCGCCGCATCCTCGTCATCGGCCCCGACATCACCCGCTGCTACTCCGGCGCGGGCGGCCTCACTTCGCTCCTCTTCGTGCTCGCCGCCGGCCGCTGCCACATCGACCTGATGCCCGCCCTCGGCACCCACGAGCCGATGACCCCCGCCGAGCTCGACCGGATGTACCCCGGCGTCCCCCACGACCGCGTCCTCGTCCACGACTGGCGCAACGACCTCCTTCGCATCGGCGAGATCCCCGCCGGCCGCATCGAGCAGCTCTCCGCCGGCCGCCTCCACTTCTCCATCGCCGTCGAGATCAACCGCCGCCTGCTCGAGGGCGGCTACGACCTGATCCTCTCCGTCGGCCAGGTCGTGCCGCACGAAGTGATCGGCATGGCCAACCACAGCAAGAACCTCTTCATCGGCGTCGGCGGCGGCGAGCTGCTCAACAAGAGCCATTACCTGGGCGCCGTCGTCGGCATGGAACAGATCATGGGCCGGATGAACAACCCCGTTCGCTCGGTGATGGACGACGCCGCCGCCCACGGCCTCGCCGGCCTGCCGATCGTCTACGTGCAGACCGTCATCGCGCCCGACCCGCAGGGCCGCCCCGCCCTGCATGGCCTGTTTATCGGCGAGGGCCGCCGCCCCTTCGAGGACGCCGCGCGCCTCAGCCAGCGCCTCAACATCACCGTCGTCGAACGCCCGCTCAAGAAGTGCGTCGTCTACCTCGAACCACACGAGTTCCGCACCACCTGGCTCGGCAACAAGTCCGTCTACCGGACGCGGATGGCCATCGCCGACGGCGGCGAGCTCCTCGTCCTCGCCCCCGGCCTGCGCGCCTTCGGCGAGGACCCCGGCATCGACCGCCTGATCCGCAAATACGGCTACTTCGGCACGCCCGCCACGCTGCGCCAGGTCGAGGGCCAGCCCGAGTTGCAGACCAGCCTGGCCGCCGCTGCCCATCTGATCCATGGCTCCAGCGAGGGCCGCTTCCGCATCGTTTATGCCCCCGGCAAGCTCTCGCGCGAGGAAATCGAGTCGGTCGGTTATGAATGGGCCGACCTCGCCCAGGCGCTCCGCCGCTACGATCCGGACCGCCTCGTCGAAGGCTGGAACGAACGCGACGGCGAGGAATTCTACTTCATCCGCCACCCCGGCCTCGGCCTCTGGTGCCAATCCCCAATCCGCGAATAACCCTCACTCTAAAATCGTCCCTCGTCCTCGGCTCTCGTCCTCGAGACCCCTCCCGAAGGACTCCCCATTCTTGTCCCTTCTCCTTCGTTGTGAACCGCAGGCTCATGAGCTACTCGTAATCGCCCCCAACGGCCGCCCCAGAATTCGGCTCTCGTCCATCGTCCTCGCCTTTCGTGCCTTTCGTGATCCCCTCGACGCCCCTCCCCCCTGCCCATGCCTACTCCACGGCCCCTTCCGTCAGCTCCGCCAGCCGCCGCGCCTTCCCCGAAAACTCCCCCATCGTCATCGCCTTGATGAACACGTAGCCCCGCGTCGCGCGCAGCCGCGGACTCTGGTTCTCCAGGAAAAACCGCTCGCCCAGACACGTCTGCACCATCCGGAACTGCTCGACCCACAGCTTCTGCGCCTGATGGCAGAACGGCCCGTCGTATTCGTAGCTCGGGAACGATGCGTTCCGCTGCGATCCGAAGCAGTGCATGAAGGAATGCTCCATGATCGCCATCGTATTGAGCGTCGCCGGGATGAAGACGTTCGCCTCCGCCGGGTGAAACCGATACCAGACGTTGCGGTAACCCCAGACGATCGGTTCCCTTTGCGTCTCATCGCGGTAGCGTGCCATCGCCTCGTGCAGCACTTGCAGCACCTTGTAGTGCGTGTCCGGCCCGGAACCCTCCGGATCGAACGCCAGCGAAACAATCGTCGGCTGCACCCGGCGGATATGCTCCAGCACCGGCGCCACGTCGCGCTCCACCGTCGGCTGCTGCGTGAAGATATCGCCCGTGTAAAACCCCAGCCGCGCGTGATTCACCTGCTCCGGCTGCGTGCCGACATACGCCCAGATCAGCTCCTCTTCGAACTCGCGCTGCATCCCCTTCAGCTTCTGGATGATCGGGATGTCCTTCTTCCCCGGATACAGCGTGCGCAGGTAATTCAAATTCTCCGCGATGCGCTGGCGGATGTTGTCCAGGTCCTCGTCCTCGTACAGGCTCATCAGGTTGACCAGCGTGCGGCGCGCCTGCGCGCGGGCGCACATCCGCGGGTCGCGCGCGGCAATCCCGTCCAGGTAGTGGAAAATCTCGCGCGCGCGGGCCATGCGGTTCTCGCGGTCCAGCTCGCCCGCCGCCTGATCCGCCGCGAACGCGTCCGCCTCCAGCAGCCCCCGCAGTTCCTCCAGCAACTCCGCCATGAACCCATTGGTGACGGCGGTGAATCCGCTCGTCAGCACATAAAAGTGATTCCGGTTCGAGGCGCGCCGCACCAGGTGCCAGACGTAGGGCATGTAGCCCAGCATGATGTCGTCGTGATGCGGGCCGGTGTGCAGGATCACCTGATCCGACAGGTCGTCCAGCCCCCGCTCGATCTTGGCCAGCATCCGCTCGCGCGTCCACGCGGCGGCTTCGTCCAGTTTGCGGCCCGTGCGCTCCAGCACCCGGCTCAGCAGCCGGTCCTCCTTCGCCATCGCCGGCTTGAGCTCCTCCAGCCGTTTGCCCAGCGCCAGCGCGCGATCAATCACCGCCCGCTCCAGCAGTTCGTCCGGGATCCGCTCCGCCTTCAGGATGTTCTCGAACCGCCGCTCCTCCAGATGCAGCGTCGCCCCCTGCGTCAGGTAAAAGCGCGCGTTGGGCATCCCCTGCAGCACCGTGGCCGGGTAGCGCACGTGCCGCTCCTGCTGAATCGCGTCGGCCGCGACGCGCGCCTTCGCATCCCCTGCCGCGAAGATGATCACCACCGCTTCCCGATTGTACGTGATCGTCCCCAGGCCGATCGTGATCACCGGCTTATTGCGCGAGATCTCGATCCCCCCCAGGTCGCCCGCCGCCGCCGCCTCCGTCTCGTAATTCGTCTGCGTCAGCCGCGTCGGCGATTGGTGGTGCGAACCCCGCGCGTTGAACCCGATGTGTCCGTCCGGACCGATCCCGCCCACAAAGAATCCCAGACCGCCCAGCTCGCGGATCCGCTCCTCGTATTCGGTGCAGAACTGATCGACCGCCTCGATCACCCGCTGCTGGCGCCGCTCCAGCTCGCTCGCCGCGTTGCGCGCTCGCAGCGTCAGATCCACCTTCCCGTCGGGAAATATCGAATCAAGCGGCGTCTCCCCGTCCAGCCCGATCCGCGACGGGTCGATCAGCAGCGCCTTCTCCGGATCAAGCCCGAACCCGCGAATGTAGTACTTGTTCACGTAGTAATGGAAGCTGTTGTGCTGCGTCGGCTCGATCGGATAGAACTCGTCGATCTGCACAAACCGCAATCCGCGCAGGTCGGGCTTGCGTTCGGCCGGCAGGCCGATCTCCGCAAGCTGCCTCTGCGTCTCGCGCGACGTCCACGTCTCCAGAAAATGCTGCGTCCAGCGGATGAAATACTCCGGCGTCTTCCCCGTCGGCAGGCTCACCACCCCCTCCGGATGCTCCAGCACCCACTCCACAAAGCGCAGCGCCGTCAACCGGCCGAGGCTGGGAAAGTTCGGCACCTCGATCACCGGGATCTTCTCCAGCGGCGGGTAGAACAGTTGTCGCCCGGACTGCGCCAGATACCAGCGCTCCACGTGCGACGCCAGTTCCATCGTTTGGCGCGGCTTCTCGCCTGCGGGGCGCGGCGGCATGGCGGCGGCGCGGCGGTTCGGCGTCATGACTTAGGCTCCCGAATCGCTACGGTGGGGCAGGAATCGCCCGGCAGGCCGTCCGCGTCACGTTTGCGCATGAACGGTTTCGACCCAGTGGTAGGCCTGTTCGCCGGCGAAATCCTGAATCTGGTGGCGGCAACTGAACCCGCACGCCACGATCGTCGCCCCCGGCTTGCGCGACCGGATCGCCGGCAGCAGCCGGTCCTCCGCAATCCGCCGCGACAGCTCATAGTGCTCCTTCTCATACCCGAAACTGCCGGCCATCCCGCAGCAGCCGCTGTCGACCTCGCTCACCGCCAGTCCTTCCACCCGCCCCAGAATCCGCTTCATCGCCCCCGTGCCGAACAGCGCCTTCTGGTGGCAATGGCCGTGGACCAGGATCTCCGCGCTGCTCGAGCCCAGCCGCGGCGCGATCCGCCCCGCCTGCATCTCCCGATCCAGGAAAACATCTATCATCATCACGTTCTCCTTGACGCGGTGGCCCAGCTCCACGTCCTCGATCAGATCGGGCAGATCATCCACCAGCGCCGACGCGCAGCTCGGCTCGCACACCAGCACCGGCAGCCCCTGCTGAATGTACGCATCCAGCGCCCGCAACGTGCGCTCCCCTTTCTCGCGCGCCTCATCCAGGAATCCGTGCGAGATCGCCGGCCGCTGGCAACACCCCGCCCGGGCCAGCTGCACTTCGTAGCCGCACCCTTCGAGCAGTTCGACCGCCGAGCGCCCCACATTCGGCTCGTGGTAGTTCATGTAGGTGTCGTCGAACAGAACAACGCGCGGGCGCCCCGTCCCGCCGTTTGCCTGCGCGTTGCGCCGCGCATGCCAGGCGGGGAACGTCCGCAGCGCGAACCCGGGCAGCTTGCGCCGCCGATCGATCCCCGCCGCTTTCTCCGCCAGCAGCCGGAACGGCGCGCTCGCCTGGATCCAGTTCACCAGCGGCGCCGCCATCCCCGCCGCCGCCGCCGCATGGCTCGCCGAGTCGCGGATCAGCCGATCGCGCAGCGTCGTCCCGTGCGCCGCATGATACCGTTGCAGAAACTCCGACTTGAGCCGCGCCACATCCACGTTGCTCGGACACTCCGCCTTGCACCCCTTGCACGACAGGCACAGGTCAAACACTTCATACATCCGCCGGCTCGTCATCCCGTCCGGCCCGAACCGCCCGGTCATCGCCAGCCGCAACGCATTGGCCCGTCCCCGCGTCGAGTGCTCCTCGTCGCGCGTCGCCATGTAGCTCGGGCACATCGTCCCGCCCAGCGTCTTGCGGCAGGCCCCCACGCCCGTGCACATCTCCACGGCGCGGGCAAATCCCCCATCCTCGCGGTAGTGGAACGCCGTGCCGTTCGCCTGCGCGTGATACTCCGTCCCATAGCGCAGGTCATGATCCATCTCCGGCGCCTCGAGAATCTTCCCCGGGTTCATCCGCCATTCCGGGTCGAACAGCGACTTCACCTCCTTGAATGCCCCGTAAATCCGCGGTCCGTAAAAACGCTCCATCCACGGGCTGCGCACGTAGCCGTCGCCATGCTCGCTGCTCCACGACCCGTGGTAGCGCACGACGAGCTGGAACGCTTCCTCGGCGATCCGCTTCATCCGCTCGATCTCGTCGCGCCGCCGCAGGTCCAGAATCGGCCGCACGTGGATCACCCCCACGCTCGCGTGCGCATACATGATCACCGGCGCCTCGTTGCGCCGGCAGATCTCCTGCACCTGCGTGATGTACTCCGGCAACACCTCCACCGGCACGCACGCGTCCTCGATGAACGGGATCGGCTTGCGGTCCCCCTTCATCCCGAGCATCAGGCCCAGCCCGTTCTTGCGCACGTTCCAGACCTTGGCTTTCTCCTCGGCATCGGTGTAGACCGGCCACGCGTAGCCGAACCCGTCGCTCGCCAGGGTGCGGCCGAGCGTTTCACACTTCTCCCGCACCTCCTCGGTCGAGTCGCCGAAAAACTCGACGATCAGAATCGCGGCCGGATCGCCCTGAATGAAATCGCACAGCGGCGCCGTGCTCAAATTCCGCCGCGCCAGGTGCAGCGTCTGCCGATCCAGAATCTCCACCGCCGAGGGTCCGTGCCTCACGATGCTCGGCACCGCGCGGATCGACTCCACCAGGTCCGCGAAATGGCACACGCAGATCGCCGTCGCCCGCGGCAGCCGCACCAGGTTCAGCCGCGCTTCCACCGTCGTGGCCAGCGTCCCTTCGCTCCCCGTCACCAGTTTGGCCATATTCCAACCCTCCGGCGCATCCGGCTGAATGAACTGGTCCAGGTTGTAACCGCCGACGCGGCGCATCACCTTCGGGAACCGGTGCGCGATCTCATCCCGGTGCGTCTCAATCAGCTTGCGGAAGCCGCGCAGGATCTCGGCTTCCCGGCTTTCCCCCTGGCTGCGCGCCTCGTACTCCGCCGCGCTAAAGGCGTGCAGATCCAGCCGCGTCCCGTCCGCCAGATGCACCACCGTCTGCAGAATGTGATCCACGACCTTTCCATAAATGATGCTGCGCGTGCCCGACGAGTTGTTCCCGATCATCCCCCCGATATTGGCGCGGTTCGCCGTCGCCGGATCCGGCGCATACTCCATGCCATGCGCCGCCAGCTTCGCGTTCAGCTCATCGCGCACCACGCCCGGTTGCACCCGCACCCAGCCCTGTTCCAGATCCAGGTCCAGGATCTTGTTCATATACCGCGAAAAATCGAGCACGAGCGCCGTCGCGACCGCTTGCCCGGCGAGGCTCGTCCCGCCCCCGCGCGGCAGGACCGGCGCCTGGTGATCCCGCGCCACGCGTAGCGCGGCCGCGACGTCCTCCTCGTCGCGCGGTGCGCACACCGCAATCGGCATCTCCTGATAAATGCTCGCATCGGTCGAATACAGACCGCGCGTCACCTGATCAAAATATACCTCCCCGCGCATCCGCTGGCGGAGGTCCTGTTCAAATTGACGGAGATTGATGGTCTTGCTCATCAGGCTGGGTCTCTATCTCCCACAGTAAATCGTCTTTCGTCCCTCGCCCTCGTCTTCGTCCTCGCCCCCAACGGCCTTCCCCAAAACTCGGCTCTCGGCTCTCGGCTCTCGTCCCTCGTCCTCGGCTCTCGAAAACCCCAGGTGCAGCGCAGCGGAACCTGGGGCAACGCCCTCAAATATCCCCGTCCCCGAAGGGAGCGATCCGCGATGCCCCCAGGCCATCACCCTGACATTCAGGCCTCATCCCGCATCCGCCGCAGCGCGGCCAGCAGCATGTCCACGTGATTCGGCGTGCTGCTGTTCCCCATCAGCCCGATGCGCCACACTTTCCCCGCGAAGTCGCCCAGCCCGCCGCCGACCTCAATATTGTATTCCTCCAGCAGCCGCGCGCGACCCGGCCCATCCTTGAGCCAGTCGGGCAGCCAGACCGTATTGAGCTGCGGCAGGCGATACTCCGGCTCCACCACGAACCGGAAACCCAGCTCCTCCAGCCCGTCGCGCAGCCGCTCATGATTCCGCCGGTGGCGCTCGAATCGCGCCTCCAGCCCTTCCTCCAGAACGATCCGCAGCGCTTCATGCAGTGCGTAGTTGGCCGAGATCGGCGCCGTATGATGATACGTCCGCTTCGCCCCTTCCCAGTAGTTGCGCACCATCCCGACATCCAGATACCAGCTCTGCGGCTTCACCTTGCGCTTCTCGATGCATTCCAGCGCCGCCGGACTGAACGTCACCGGCGACAGGCCCGGCGGTGCGCTCAGACACTTTTGCGTCCCGCTGTAAATCGCATCGATCCCCCAATCGTCCACGCGGACATCCACGCCCCCCAGCGAGGTGACCGCATCCACCACGAACAGCGCCCCCGAATCATGCGTCAGCCCGCTGATCTCCTCCAGCGGCTGCAACACCCCGGTCGACGTCTCGGCATGCACGATCGCCAGCAGCTTGGGGCAGCACGAGGCCAGCGCGGCCCGCACCTCGACCGCGTCACCCCGCTCGGAGTACTTGACCGCGTTCTCCAAGAGGTTGCCCAGCCCGGACGCGAGCTGCCGGCGATCGCCGACGAAGCGCACCTCCGGATCGATCGGGTCGGTGGTGAGGTGCACGCCGCGCTGCTCGGCGATCGGGAGCACGCGGTCGACGCACTCCCGAACGAACAGGTCGAGGCCGAACTCGTCG
>MVZB01000006.1 GCA_002068205.1 candidate division BRC1 bacterium ADurb.BinA292 | reverse complement strand
TAAGCGCTTTCTTTTTCGGTTGACTTTCCGCCGCCGCCGACCCTATACAATGGATTGAGCATTGAGCCGTTGCTTATTTTCATCGTTCCGCCCCCCCAACCGGCTGGCCTCCCGGCGGGTTGGTAGCCCGGTGGCCGCACCCGATCCAGAGCGGACGTCCCGCGGAAACCGTATTGTTTCGGTCCGGGGCGCGCGCGGGGACGAGCCTGGAGTTTCCAGAGAAAGGAGCGCAATCGTTCGACTGGCGCCTGACCCGCGTTTCGATTCTCGTCTCGGCGGCATGGACGCCGCGGCTGTTGGTTATCCCATTTTACTTTCCTCCAAGGAGGCACTACCTGCCATGCGCTCTTTACTCTCCTCGCGGCCCCTGGGCCTGTTATTCCTCGCCGGCTGGCTCCTCGCCGCCCCTCCGCTGTGGGCGGGGCTCGAAGACTCGGCCACTCTCGATGCGACCCCTCCCGGCAGTCTCGGAGGATTTCCCCTTACGAACCTGGTGGACAATGTCGACACATCGGAGTGGATCAGCGATCTGACTGTCGGCGTCGGCGGCGGCGCCTCGGTCACGTTCACCTGGGCCAGCCCGGTCGCGATCGGCCAGGTCTCCATCTTCTGGACGTCGCCCTACATGCCGCGCGAATACACCGTCGACACCTGGGACGGCTCGCAGTGGGTGACCCATTTTCACGTTACGGATACGCCCGCGGCGGCCGCCTACGCCAACCACGCCTACGGCTTCCCCGCCTCCACCACCGCCCTGCGGATCAACATTGTCCAGTCGCACGAGGCCAACTATCCGCGCTTCGGCGAGGTCAACATCCTGACCGCCTCCGAAGTGCCCCCGCTGACCGACCTGATGGACCTGCCGGTCACGCTCGAATCGTCGACCGATCCGACCAATTTTCAGGGCAAGACGCTCGTGCTCGACAACGACGTCAACACCGACTGGGTGTCCGGGCTCTCCGTCGGCGTCGGGGGACCGGCCACGTTCACCGTCACGTTCCCCTACGCGGTCAAGTTCTCGATCGTCCGGATCTACTGGGGATTCTATCCACCCGAGGAGTTCCAGGTGGAAACCTGGGATGAAGGCGCCTCGGACTGGGTTGTCCATGATCACATCACCACGGCGCCCCCCGCCGATGACTGGACCGAGCATCAGGATTACTACTACGCCTATCACGGCGACGGCAACACCATGAGCGGTCCTGATTTTCCGGTCGAGACGACCAAGCTGCGCGTCAACATCCTCGTCTCCAGTCCCGACAACTTCCCGCGCTTCAGCGAACTGGAGGTCCTTCCCGATCCGACGAAGGTCCCGGCCGAATTGTCGGATTTCACGCTGGAATAACGGTCAGTTCCTTTCCCTGTTCGGGGCGGTCCGACGCGACCGCCCCGCACATTTTCTCCTGCGGGTCAAATCATTCCCCCAATTCAGACCGGTTCCGGCCGCCCCTTCCAGGGGCTTGAATCGTAGGGGGCGGCGACGCAGGGTTCCGGCCTGCAGCCGTCACCCTGCGCTTTATTCCCGTCGTCCGCTGCGCGGACTTCATCCAAGAGACAAGTCGGAGGCGCCCGCATTGGATTTGGAGTCCTCGAGCGGATTGCCTATTGGGGAATGACATCTACTGAAGTAGCGGACTGAAGTCGGCCGTTTCTGACGGGACTGCGCCACTGGACGATCCGGCAAGCCCCCGGCCGTTCGAATCGGTGATTCATGGTCCGCCATTTTCAGCCCGTGCTGTGAACCGCGGGATTACGAGGAACTGGAGATCGTCCACTTCCACGTAACCGGCATCCGCGCCCTCGCCCACAACCGCATCCGCTTCGCATTGGCATTCCTCGCTGAGCTGTGTCATGTTCATCCCTCCATGAAATAGCCGCAAGCCACCCGAGGATTCTCCCGCATGGCCGACCTGAGCATCGCTTCGAGCCTGTTCGAATTCGCTCCGGAAATTCTCGCGCGCGGCCTGCAGGTGGCCTGCGACGTCGCCGGCGCCCGCGCCCAATTCGAGCCGCTCGAGCCGCCGCGCCAGGCGCCGGGCGAACTGCTCTTTCAATGGGTGGAGCGCGCATCCGGCCTTCACGCGGCGATCCGCGTTCGCCGCGAACCCCGCGGGGCCGCGATCATCCAGACCACGCTCAGCAATCCCGCCGCCGCGGCCTCGCCTCCGCTCACCCGGCTGCGACCGTTGTTGCTCGAATGGCCTCACGGCATGGCCGGGCGGGTCCAGCTCCGTTCGCTGAGCGGAGGCGTCTGCAGCGCGGTCTATCCGCCCGAGGCCTATCGCGTGCGCACGGTCGAGTGCCGTTACGGGGGCGGACCCGAGGCCTTCCGCCTCGAAAGCCATCCCACCGGCGGCTCCGCCAACCGCGATCTCCCGTTTCTGCTGCTCAGTTGCGATGCAGCCGGGCTGGTCCTCGCGATGGAATGGTCGGGTCGCTGGGCGATCGAGGCCGGCTGGGGCTGGGAGTATGAACGACTTCACCTTCAGGCCGAGATCCCGGTGCATCAGCTCGTGCTGGCCCCCGGGGAGTCTCTGGAACTGCCCGCCGTCCACCTGGTCTTTACCGACGCCGACGGCCTGGCCGGCTGCACCAACGCCATCCGCAAACATATTCGCGACCGCATCATCCCGCGCCGGGCCAATACCCACGTGCCGGCGCCGATCACTTATGATTCCTGGTTCGGCGTGCAACTGGACTTCGACGCCCGGTTCCTGCGCGATCAGATGCAGGTCGCCGGCGAAGTCGGGCTGGAATCGTTTACGATCGATGCGGGGTGGGCCGCCAGCAGCCAGCCCGACGGTTCCGACTGGGGGGGCGGCAATTACGAACGGATCGACAGCGGCAAATTCCCCAACGGGATCGTCGCCGACGCGGCTCATCCCGCGGGCGAGCTGGGGTTGGCCCTCGGCTTGTGGTTCGACCCGGAACAGGCCCCGCCCGCGAGCGACCTGGGGCGCAAGCATCCGGAGTGGTTTCTCGGCGACTCCCACCATCTCGACCTGACGATCCCCGCCGCCGCGCAATACCTGGAGGACCTGATCGCCGGCTGGATCGAGCGGGCCGACCTCGGCTGGGTCAAGTGGGATTACAACATCGTCTTTGACCAGTTCACGATCTTCGACCGCCATGATCCGACCGGAAAATACGCGTTCCACTACTTCAAGGCGCTCTACGGGATCTGGGATCGCCTGCTGGCTCGTTATCCACATGTGATAATCGAACAATGCGCAGGCGGCGGCCGCCGCCTCGACCTGGCCACGCTGCGCCGCGGCCACGTCCAATGGATCTCCGATTTCACCTGGGATAGCGATATCTGCCGCGCGATGCAGGCCAACCTGAATCTGATATTGCCGGGCTGCCTGTGCGCCACGGCGCTCCACACCGTCAAGGGCGCCGCGGAGCCCGGCCTGAGCGAGCTGGATTTTGTCGCGCGCATGATGGGCGCGGTTCAGTTCATGGGCGACCTGTCGGTCTGGCCGGCGGACCTCCGCCGTCGCGCGCGCCGGCTTGTCGAGCTGTTCAAGGGCTATCGCCACCTGCTGGATCAGAACTACTACCAGCTCACGCCGCCCCCCGCGATGCCCGAGGACGGCCAGGCCGTGCAGTTCGTGAGCGAGACGGGCGAGGAGTGGCTCGTCTTCGTTTTCGCGAATCGGCCGGCCGGCGCGGGTCCGCTCCGGCTGCGGGGACTCCGGCCGGCGGCGACCTATCGCATCGAGGAGCCGTTGAGCGAGCGGCCGTGGGGGGATGTTTCGGGGAGCGAGCTGATGGAGCACGGCCTGCGGGTGGACGCCGCCGCGCCGTTCACGTTGCTGCGCGGCCAGGCCTGACCGGCCTTTCAAAATCCGGCGCTCGTTCCTCACTCGAAAGTTCGTCCGCGATTCGCGGGATCGCCTTGATCGGGTCTGCCGTCCCTACGGGACTTTGTCGCGATGGGGCTCCCGGTTTCCCGCCACTGACGTGGCGGGCTGAAAGCTGTCGTCCCTGACGGGACTGCCCTGTTGAAGGATCCGGCAAGGCCTGGGTCGTTCGAATCGTGGCGGGCTGAAATCCGTCGTCCCTGACGGGACTGCCCCGCTGACCGGTTCGGCAAGGTCTCGGCCGATTGAAACGGCCGTTCACGGCCCCGCATGTAGATTCTACGTTGTGAACCGCGGATTGAGGAGCAACTCGTAATTGCCTCCACAGGAGCGAACCCTCAGTTCACCGGCTCGCGCTCAGGCAATGCAGGTAGCCGTCGTCGGTCGGGACGAGGATCGACGGCTGGCCCGTCCCGGTCAGATCGGCCAGGATTGGCCCGCCCACGGGCTGATCGCTCAGCGCGACGCTCCACAGCACCCGCCCGGCGTCGCCATCGTGCTCCAGCGCATACAGCTTCCCATCGCCGGCGCCGAGCAGCACCTCCAGCCGCCCGTCGCCGTCCAGGTCGGCGGCGGCCATGTCGCTGACCGGCGCCCGCAGTTGCATGGACCACAGCGGTTCGCCCGCCCGGTTCGCCGGTGCGGGGGCAACATCGGGCGGGCAGGCGGGGCACGTGGCATCATGGGGAACGCCGCTGAAGGCGCGCACCAGGCCATCCTGTTGCGCGTAGACGACCTCGTCCCGGCCGTCGCCGTCCAGATCGGCCGCCACGCCGTGGCGGTTGGGCCCCTCGCTGCGCCGGAAGCCATAATGCCAGATCGGCGCGCCCTCGAGGGTTGCGCCGCAGACCATCGAATACGACCGGCTCAGGAAGATATCGGGCCGATCCGCACCGGTGAAATCGGCCAGCACCGGCGTGCCGTAGGCGGGCCAGTGCCCCGGGAACGCCGCGGTGATCTTGACGAGCGGGAACAGATCGCTGCCGTCGCGGACGCGGATCAACCCGTAGTGATTGGCCGAATAGCTGATCAGTTCGTCGGCGCCGTCGCCATCGGCGTCCCACACCGACGTCGGCAACCACAGGACGAACTTGTAAGGTTCCGCGGCGTCGGTGTAGCTGTCGCGCATCCACAAGGTCTCGCCCGTCGTGCCGTTGTAGGCCACGACCGCCTCGCGCTCGGCCTGGCGCGTGTAGCGGATCACCAGCCACCGCCCCTGGCCGGGGCCGAGCCGGCCGGTGACGCCGAGCAGGATCTGGGTCGTGGTTGGGATCGGGTCGATCCGCCGTTTCACGCGGCCCGATCCATCCATGATCAGCGTGCAGGGAGTGCCATCCACCGTCGCGGTCGCGATGACTTCATTTTCGCCGTCGCCCTCCAGGTCGGCCACCAGGGGCGGTTCGATCCCGGACAGGCTGCTGCAATCAACGCCGATGCTGGCCGGATGGTGCTCGAGCAGCGCGCGCGGGTCGCCGCCGTCGCCGGCGAGCGAGAGCAGCGTACCGGTGCTGGAGCGGGTCAGGATCCGCGTCCGGCCGGCCAGGTCGGCGACGATCGCCGACGGCGAGCTGTAGACGCGGCGCAGCGGCACTTCGTAGCGCCACACTTCGCGGTCGTCCTCGCGCGCGACGAGTGTCCGGCCATCCCAGGTGTAACTGTCGAGGATCTGCCTGGCCGAGGGCCCGTTGCCCAGCGCGTCGTGGGTCGTCACCGGCCGCAGCTGCTCCACGCCGCCGTCGCGCGCAAGTTCGCAACTGAAGACCCCGTCGGGGAAGCGCAAGAGAAACGCGGACGAATCCGCCGTCTCGCGCCACAGCGGGCAGTTATAGCCGACCAGCGTGCAGCGATCGAGCCGGCCCTCGGGCGGCGCCGGTTGCAGCAGCGGCGCGACGCCCGCGCCCGACCAGCGTTCGACAAACCCGCTCCCGTTCCAGTTGGCGATCTTGAGCAAATCGCCTTCCTGGAACAGGAATTCCAGCCGCCCGTCGCCGTCCAGATCGTCCACGGTCAGGATGTTGCCATTGGGCCCCTGGCCGGTCGGAATGCCCGCCTGCTCGGCGCTGACCGGGATCGGCTGGTCATACAACCGGTTGCCGGTCCGCGCGTCGAAGATGACCAGGCAGACCTTCCCGTCGCCGTGCTCATTGGTCACCGTGGCCAGGATTTCCGGCACGCCGTCGCCGTCCATGTCGATGAACGGATCGGGCGCGGCCGCGCCGACCTTGACCGCCACCTGATACTGGTCCTCCTTCGGGGCCACCACCGCCTTCCACAGCCGCGTGGCGCGATGGCCGTCCTGCTGGATCACCTGCACGCCGGGAATCATGTAATTGATCTCAAGTTGCGCGGGCGGTTCCCCTTCGTTCAGCGGCGCCAGCGCGAGGAGCGACCGGTAGCTGCGAATCTGCGGCTGCCACTGCAGATATCCCTTCTGCTCGCCCGTCTCGGGATTGAACAGCCACATCTGCTGATGGGCGATCATCACGAATTCATCCTGGCCATCGCCGTCGGCGTCGGCGAACAGGTGCTGGCCGGCATAGACGGTGCCGGTGGCACGGGCGTGGAACCGCTGGGTCGGCTGGTCCGGCCCGTTTTCGAAGCTCCACAGGTAGCCGTCGCCGCGCATGTTATCGCCGTTGAAATTGCGGTTCTCCGGGTCTTCGCCGTCCCACCAGACGCACAGTTGCTGCCCCGGCACGTCGCGCAGAATATGGCCGGCCCGTTCGTAGCCGCCGAAGATATCCTGCTGCGTGAACAGGAGCACGCTGGCGCCCGTTGCTCCGTTGACCATATAGTGCTCCAGCTTCACCCCGTCGTTGCACAGGACGCGCACGCCCAGCACGCCGTTGCCGGTCCAGTCGCGCACGTCGGTGACGGCGGGATGGGCCAGGCCGGTCACTTCCCACAGTGTGGCGCCGCGCAGATCCTGACAGATGAGCCGGTCGCTCAGGACGCGGAGCAACTCCACGTGACCGTCGCCGTTGAGGTCTTCCAGGCGGACGGTTTCGGCCGGCTGCAACGTTGCGCCCAGATCGAAGCGCCAGAGTTCTTCGGGCGCCTGGGCCAGGCCGCCGGTGAGCGGGGAGGTCGCCGTCAGGCCGCTGTCGTGGCGGAACTGCGGCCAGAGCATCCCGTCCCGGTCCGACTCGCGAACCGGGGTTTCGGCGGCACGGAGGCCGGCGATCAAAATGATGAAAGCAATGATTCGGGTCAGGCTGTTCATGGGGCACCTCAGACAAAGATTGATGGCAAAGCGCTTCTACTTCCACGGGAAGGGGTGGGGATCCTTGCCGGATTCCGCCTGGACTGCGCTTCGATGGGGTCTGTTCACCTGCCGCTGTTGTGCAGGGATTCAGGCGACATCGAAAGCCAACCGGCAAAGGCCGCAAGGGCCCGGAAGAAACGGCGGAGTTCAGCGATGCAGCGACCAGTGTCCGCCGGCCGCGGA
Source organism: candidate division BRC1 bacterium ADurb.BinA292 (assembly GCA_002068205.1). GTDB lineage: Bacteria > Sumerlaeota > Sumerlaeia > MVZB01 > MVZB01 > MVZB01. Next base: position 20,573 of record MVZB01000006.1, on the reverse strand, counting down.
ATCAGCCGCATCCAGGACGTAGAGGAAGCCGTCCTTCACCGTCACGAGAATCTCGCCGTCACCATCCTGATCGAGGTCGGCCATGATCGGCGAGCCGACTTCCTGACTGAACTGGCGCGACCAGAGCAGCCGCGGGGCATCGCCTTCGCCGCCCAGCGCGATCAGGCGGCCATCGCCCGTGCCGAAGAGGAACTCATCGCGACCGCGACCGTCGACGTCGGCGGTGATGACGTCGCTGCAGCTACTGCCGATGTCATAGGTCCACTTGACCTCACCCGTTGCCAGGTCATGGCAGCGGAAGAGCCCATCCGAGTAAGGGATGCCGACCTCCTTGCGGCCGTCGCCATCCACGTCGCCGACCCCGAAGTGAAGGCGAAGCTGATAGGGGACCCCGACCGCAATCGACCAATCCTCCTTCAAAGTCATGTCGCTGACGCCGAAGCCATCCTGCGAGTCATCCATCAGCAGTTTGAGTGCCCCCCCGGGCGTCTCCTCGACCAGGCGCGGGCTGGCGCCGACAGCCCACTTGCCCGGATAGAGATAGTGCCCCGCATCGTTCTGATTCGTTCCCGTCGTTTCCTTCATGGCGAGCGTCTGCTTTGTGTTGCCATTGACAATTCCCATGCTGACGCCATGGGCCAGGATCGCGATGTCGTCGTAGCCGTCGCGGTTGACGTCGCGGACGGCGGTAAACCCGGAAGCGAACGTGGACGCCTTCTGATAGGTCTGGCCCGCGAGCAGGTCGAGGCGCCAGAGCTGCGAGCCGTCGGCGCCACTGAGGGCAAGGCTGTATTCACCGGCGGCATCGCCATACCAACTGACGAACACGTCCAGGCAGGGATCGTTGTTGAAGCGACCGGTGTTGTAGCTGACGATCCCCGCCTGCGACGCCTGCGAACCCGTAGCCGGCGGGAATTCGCGGCTCCAGACGGTTTGATTGCGGGAATCGATGACATGGAAGGTTTCGCCGCCATCGGCCCGGCGCGTTATCCGGAAATGCTCCACGGCGCCGTCGCCGTCCAGATCGGCGAAGTGCGGCCAGGAGCCCCAGAAGTGGACGTTACCGCCGCGGGCGAGCGATCCGATCTGCTGCGGGGCCGCGCCGGCGGCAGCGGGAGGCCGCACGACCTGGAATGTCTGCGTGAGATCCTGCACCAGGACTTCGGCAATCCCATCCGCGTTCAGATCCGCCACGATCGGCGAATGCTTGTCCGCGTAGTACTGCGTGAGGGCGAAACCCTTGGGTTCGGCTACGGAAGGATCGCCCTTGCCGCCGCCGACGATCGCGCCGTCCTCCCAGAACCAGTTTCCGGCGTCGGTCTTGAAATATGGCTTGGCGGCCTGGTTGAAAATCCGGACATCCGCGATCGTTCCACCGATCGAGTTGTTCTGCATGTCGTTGGCGAAGTCGTGGAGCAGCGTCACGTAGCGCTGGGGCGTGGGCGAGTGCCAGAGCGGGGCAAAGCCGCCCGACCGGCTCCAGTTGCCGACGGTGAGGGCGGCGGGCAGCGCATCGCTTCCATGGGGCGCGGCGGCAAGGAAAAGCTCGGCGCGCCCGTCGCCGTTCAGATCGGCGGCGCCGTGGCAGTAGGTATCCGGAAGATCGAGCACGCGGCTCCCATCGAGTTCATCCAGCACGAGCGTGTGCCAGCGCTGGTCGACCGATTCCTCCAGCAGGTTCACCACCACTTCCATGCGCCCATTGCCATCCAGGTCGGCCACGGAAGTAAAGCCGTAGCGCAGCGTGTTCTTCATCAGGGAAGGCTGGATATCGCGAGGGTACTCCAGGATCGCTTCCCAGAGCAATTCGAAGCCGGCGCCGGTGTTGTCGATCACCTCCACCCGGCGGCTGGTGTCGCTCAGCACGATGTACTCCGGATAGGGATCCGAATCCAGATTGCGCTGAAGAAAGGCGCCGTAACTGCGAACCCAGTCCCAACGGAGCGACCATTTTTCGAGGCCGCTGTCGAGGTGATAGGCACGGATCTTGGAGTGCGTCAGGACGATGCATTCGTTCTTGCCGTCGAGATCGACATCGCCCGCGATGGGCTGGGGGAAATACATGTAATCATTGTAGACCTGATGCCAGAGTGTCTCGGCGTTGCCGGCGCCCAGATCGAAAACGGTGTAGACGCCCTCGCCGATGCCTTGGACGCCTTCGGTGTGGCACCAGAAGAGAATCTCCAGCCCCGGACGCGTCGGATCGATATCGCCGATCTTGTAATCGTAGCCGTAGACCGGCGGATAGGTGTGGCGCCAGAGCGTCATGCCATCGGCCGGACGCAGCAGGGCGAAACCCGTTTCCAACGCATTGCTGGTCTTGTAGCTGAAGAGCAGTTCAAGATCGCCGTGGGCATCCATGTCGCGGGCGCCGAGGAAACCGACCGACGCGCCAATCGGTTCGGACTCCCAAACGACCGACCCATCGGCCTTTTTGCAGACCAGCACGCCGCCGGCCGAGTAATGGATCGACTCGAGCGCCGGGTCGGCATCGACGTTGTGATGCGCAATCGGGCCCGGTTCGGGGCCGTATTGATAGCGCCACTTCACCGCCGGCACCCCCGGCATGCTGCCCGGCAGGGGGTAACGCCCCGTGCGGGCCGGATCGTAGCGGAACATCGGCCAAAGGGTCTCGGGCGGCAGGGGCGCGCCGTCGCCCTGCTCGGGGATCGGGAGGACGGTAATTTCCGGCAGGCGCGCGTAATTGTACACGTTGCCCGCCTGGATATTGACCCGCAGGCGCGTGGTGGAGTCGGGGTAATTGCCGTCCGACATCAGGTTCTGCGTGTGAGCGGTGCTGGAGCCGAGGTTGTCGGTCACCCGGTCGTGAGCGACCCACGCCTCGCCGTTCCAGGTCTCGATCGTGAAATCCCGCAGCGGGTAGAACGGGCTGTGGCTCAGGAGGACCGAGCCGATGGAGACGGGTGCGCTCCATTGCAGCTGAAGCCAGCTGGGGCTGCCCAGGGGTAGACCGCTCAGGACGCTGAGCCACTCGGTGGCGAGGCTGTCGTCGATGGCGTTGACGGCTTCGTAGCCGGCGGCCTGGCTTTGAGCGAGGATCACGGTCCCCGGCAGATCCTCCAGGTGCTCCACGGCGAAGAGCCGAGCAACGGGGAGAAAAAGGAAGAGCAAGCTGAGGAGAAGGCGCAAGTTGAAGCGAGGCAAGGAGACCATCACGAAGAGCCGTCAAGGGGTAAATGTGGGGGTCGAACGTTTGAATCATCGCACGGTTCAACCTGCCAATCAACCCCTGTTCCGCGATCCGCGCCAAGGTTCCTCTGCAAACCCGGGATGGAGTGGAGTGGTGACGATGTGTCCCTGCCTGATGCTCAATGCGCGGCGAGTTGCCCGGGGTGGGTCGAAGACGGGAGTTCCAGCAATGTTTCCTCGTAGATTCCCTGGCTCTTGAGCGCCTGCTGCCGATTCAAGGGGCGGCGAACCTCGGGGTCGAGCTTCTCAATATGGCGTGTCACTACAATCGGGAAATAGAGGCGCCGGCGGGGGATCCAGTCGCTGCCCGCTTCCAGCTGCTGGATCAGCAGTTCGGCCAGAATCTCGCCGGCGGGCACGACCGGCAACGACGCCGACGAAAAAGCCTGTGGCCCGTAAGGCGAGAACGGGACATCGCTCAGGCTGATCAGGGCGAACTCGCTGGAGAAGCGGAGATTGTTCTCGACCACGAAGCTCATGACCCCTTCGGCGATGAGATCATTGGCGGTGAAGATCGCCTGCTTGAGGCCGTGCCGCGCGACGAGTTGCTCGGCGGCAAGGCGGCCCAGTTCGACACACTCGTGGCGCTCGGGGAGCGTGAAGATGAGGCGCTCGGGGTTGTTGACACCGGCCTGGCGCATGAAATCGCAAAAGCCGCGTTCGAACTCGGAGCTGAAGTACGATTCGACGACGCCGTTGTGGCGAGTGATCAGGCTGATGATCGGGTATCTGGCGGCGCAGGAGGCAAGCGTCTCCGTCGCGAGGCCGTAGCAATCGATATCGATATGATTGAATCGCCGGGGCGCCCGCTTGCCGAAAAAGGTAACCGGCACGGCGTGACGGGAGAGGAGGTCGTATCCCGGATGCGGCGCCGTGTCGGTGGTCGCGTCTGATTTCGCGATCAACATCACGCCCTCGATCCCCTCCGACAGCATCTGGAGCGTGACGGCCTCCTCCTGCTCCGGCGTATCCCCCGAGAAGTAGATCTGGAGTTGGTAACCGGCTTCCTGCGTCTTCTTGTGAGCCGCATCGACCATGGCCGGCACATAGAGCTCGTTGAGTGCATGGACGATGATGCCCAGCGTGCGGGTACTCTGGTGGCGCAGGCCGCGCGCGCGTTTGTTGGGGATGTAACCCATCTCGCGCGCGGTGTTGAGGACGAGTTCGCGGGTCTTGCGGCTGATCTTGGGGCTGTCGTTCATGACGAGCGAGATGGTGGATGGGTCAAGCCCAAGCCGTTTGGCGATGTCCTTGATGGTAACCTTGCCGTAACCTTGCGTGCGCATCGAGGGCTCGTTTCAAAGCGAGTGATAACTGGACCGGAGACCCATCCCGAGTCATTCACGAGGCCATTCTATGCGGGTGGCTGCGAAGGGGACAACAAAGTTCTTTACAAAGCGGGTCTCGCCAGCGAGTCTAGTCAAACGTTAGAGTCAATTGCTTCGCTCATTTCCACGGCCATCCGCCCACCCGAGGATCCCAGCCATGTTGACCCCCCGTCCCTCGACATGGGCGCGCCGCCACGCCCCCCCTGCGCCCGTCCGCCGCCTCCGCCGATGGATGCCGCTGCTGACGCTGCTCCTGGCCATTGCACTGCTGAGTCGCGTCGCCCTGGCCGAGGGTGACTGGCCGATGGAACGGGCTGGCCTGCACCGCGCGAACCGCGCCAAGGTGGCCGGTTGGGAGCGCCCTGACTGGAATAGCGCGGCCTGATCCTTGGGAGAGAATAGGGGGTGGGCCAACGCCCACCTCCTTTTTTTCGGCGCGCATTCGACCTTGCGGAGGGTAAGCTCAGCTTTCATGTTGTCCGTTACGGAATGCAGACAGGAATACCTCTTCCACCCCACGATGGCGAGCGGTCCGATCCCCACCGCTCACGATCCCGACGGCGTTTATCCCTATGAGTCGTGGTGCGAGTCTTCGCGGCGACCCGAAATCCGTTCGCTCCGCTTCGTCGTTCTCGAAAACGATTTCCTGGCGGCGGCGATTTGTCCCGACCTGGGCGGGAAGGTGTATTCGCTGCACGACAAGCGCAGCGGCAAGGAGGTGCTGTATGCGCCGCGCGTGATTCGCCCCGTGCGCTACCTGCCGCGCGGCGGGTATATCCCCGGCGGCATCGAGCTCAGCTTTCCCATATCCCACACGCCGGTCCAGTGCGAACCGGTCGCGTGCCAGACCCGCCAGGCCCCCGGCCGTGTCTATTGCTGGTGCGGCGAGCGCGAGATTCGCTTCGGCATGCAATGGACCGTCGAGTTCTCCCTGGGCGCCGACGACAATTTCCTGACCCAGCGCACGGTCCTGAGGAACGGCACCGCTGTCGCGCGCCCGTGGATGTCGTGGTCCAACGCCGGCCTCCTCTGCGATGCCCATACCGAAATTGCCTTTCCCAATGGCCCGGTGCTCTATCACGGCGCCGAGATGAAGACGATCGACTGGGCCACCGAGGGACCCCACCGCCAGGGCGCTATCGACCGCATGGCCGGCTTCTTCTGGCGCGAGCCCGATTGCCATGCGTTCGGCGCGTTCAATCACACGCAGGGCTTTGGTCTGTATCATATCGCCGACCCGGCGGTCACGCCGGGCATCAAATTCTGGACCTATGGCGACGGCCCCCATCGCGTCTTCGCCTTCCACTGTTCGCCGGCCGGCGAGGAGTACCTCGAGATTCAGGGTGGTCCGCTCATCGACCAGTCGATCAAGGAGCACCTTCAGCCAGGCCAGGTCCGCCATCACATCGAATTCTGGCGTCCCAGCGGCGAGCCCCTTGCGATCCGTGAGCTTCATCCGCCATCGGTCGGCCTCTGCGATCTCGACCAGGTGCCGCTGTTCGACTGGGCGCGACCCGCGCAGGTCGGCGTGTGGCTCGACTTGCTGAAGGCGTACGGGCAGGGCAAGGCGGGCGACAGAATCCCCGCGCCGCCCGGCCTCGACGACAATCGCTGGGCGCCTTCCGGAATGGAGAAGTTGGGCGAGGCCCTCGACTGGGCGGCCGAGGCCGACCCCCAGAACCGTCCCGCCTGGCTATTCCAACTCGGGGCCTGGCACGCCGGGCGCGATGAGCTGGCGCCCGCCTGCACGGCGCTGCGAGAGTCGGAAGACGACCGCGCCAAAGCCCTGCTGGGGCGCCTGCTGCGCCGAAGCGAGAAGGACCCACGGCGCGCCGTGGAAGCCTATCGTTCGATCCGAAACCCCGCCGTCGCCCTGCACCCGCAGGTCACGGTCGAGCGCGATCTGGCGCTGGCGCTCCTGGGCGAGGAGACGCTTGAGGAACGGGAAGCGTGGCTGCGCCAGACGGCGGCGCTCGAGGATGAGTGGCTGCACGAGCGCTGGGCCGCCCTGCGGCTCGACCAAGACCGTCCGCTGGAAGCCGAGGAGATCCTCAAGGCCACGCGGTTCCAGCTCATTCATCAGCGCTATGCGCGGACGCGCCTGTGGCGGCGCATCCAGCAGCGCCTCGGCCGTCCCGACGACGAAGTTCCCGCATGGCTCGGCGAGGATGACCTTGCCGAGTTCGGCGCTTATCGCGAGTACGAGGAAGATGTCGAAGCAGGGGCCGGAGCATGCCGCCCACAGCCGCATCCAGTTGAGGATGCGACATGATTCAATCAGCCAAGGGAGAAGTTGCATGAAAGCCGAGGCGGGCGCCGTCCAGGCGCGATCACAAATCAGCAAAGTCAAGATTCTTGGCGATCGGGAATGGGGGGCGATTCGCCCGCCGCGGCCCGGCTGGATGCGGCGCGGGCTGCTGCTGGCGGGCAACTGGTCGACCCGCGCCGCGCGGCTCGAGCCGATCAACGTCCCCTGGGTCCAACTCGGCTATGGGCTGAGCGACGAGGAAGCGGAAGCCGGCTATCGCCGCGAGATCAGCCCCGAGATGCTCCAGGAGCTCAAGGCCAAGGGGGTGACGATGGTGATGCTCCCCGGCTGGTCGGGCCTGGGCCGGCTCGAGGTCGAGCGCGCCGACATGGAGGATATGATCCGGTTCGCCGCGATGGCCCGCGCCGAGGGCCTTGCCGTCGGCGTCTACCTGCACTGCGGGTCGTTCTCCGACAACTTCCTTGATTCGCGCCCCGACGCCGCCGACTGGCTCGCCTGGCCCGCGCCGGGCAAGCCGCCCGAACGGATCGCGTTCGCGGCCGCCGATACCCCCGCCGGGGGCAACAAGCACCGCACGCGTTATCCGGTCTACCGCAACCACCCGGAGTACCTTGCGCTGCTCAAGGAACTGGTCGCGGTCGCGATCAACGAATACAAGGCCAACCTGATCCATTTCGACAACTGGTGCAACGGGGCGGGGTGGAGCCCGCGCGCGATCCAGGATTTCGGCGCCTTTCTGGCCGCGCGCCACGGCGAGGACGGATGGCGCGAACGGCTCGGCGCCGACAATCTGGACGAACTCGCTGAGCTAGCCCAGCGCGACGGCACGCCCGCCCAGGCCGAATGGCGGTATTTCGAGGCCTGGTCGCTCGGCGACGCGCTGCGCCAGCTCGCCCGCTACATCCGCGAACTCAACCCCGACGTCGCCGTCGAGATCAACTCGAGCAGCTTCACGATCAACTACCCGGTTCCCGTCGATGTCTCCCAGCTCCTGCCCTACGTCGACGCCTTCTGGCACGAGCAGACCGAACAGGGCTGGCAGGCCGATTCCAAGCGCTTCGTCTCGTCCTTCCGCTCGCTCAAGCTGGCCCAGCGCTTCGACGCCTCGCTGTTCTCCTACACGCCGACGCGCCTATCCTTTTGCGAGGCGCTCGCGGGCAACGTGGATACGGTCGGCTGCCCCTACTGGTTTCTCTATGGCCGGCTCAATTGGCCGCCGTGGGAACCGTGGTGCTACGAGCCGAGCACCGACCTGCTCGCCCCGGAAACCCGGTTCTTCTTCGAGCATCGCGAGCTGTTCGTCGAATGCAAGCCGTATGTTGAGGTCGCCACGCTGCGCGGCCGCGCGACCAACCTGGCCGGGCCGCGGCAGGCGGCCGAAAACGCCTATCTGATGGAACAGGTCCTCCTGATCGGCCACCTCCCATTCACCATCCTGTTCGATCAGGACCTGATCGACCTGGCGCGCTACCGCGCCGTCGTGCTGCCCGACGTCCGCACGCTCGAGCCGCGGCAGATCGATCTCCTCCTGCGCTACGTCGAGGGGGGCGGCCATCTTCTCGTCACCGACCAGACGGCCACGCTCGACATCCATGGCCGGCCCGACGACAGCGGCTTTCGCCGGCTGTTCGGCGTGGCGCCCAACCGCGCCGAACCCGGCCTGGTCGTTCAGCAGGGCGCCGGCCGGATCGCCTATCTGCGCACCGAACGCGACGCCGAAATCGAGAAGGGGTCGCTCCCGCGCAACTGGCGCGCGCTGAAGGAGGGCATCGAACAGCTCATGGGCCCCAGCGCGGTCCAGACCGACGCGCCGATCCACCTCGCCATGGAGTTCTACCGCGACGAGCGCGCCGTTCGCGTGCATCTCGTCGATTATTCCGAGAACCCCGAGCACCCCGGGTTCTCGATTACGCTTTCGCACCGGCTGGGCCGGCCCCGGTCCGCGCGTCTGCTCGCACCCCGCCGCGAACCCCTCGCGCTCACGGTGACGCGGCAGGCCGACACCTCCACGATCAGCATCCCGGGGCTTGATCTCTACGGCGTCGTCGATTGCGAACTGGACAACGATTGAAACGGCGGAAAGCGACAACCGACATCATGCAACCCACCACCACGACCCTGCACGTGCGCGCGCACATCCTGCGCAACACGAGCTTCACCAACTGGGACGCCGAAGTCCGCGGCCGCTGGGACTGGCACCAGTTAATGGCCGATGAGAATTACCGCAAGGGCTGGATCTCGTTCGACGGCGTGCTCTGGCACCCCGAGCTCAAACAGCTCTTCTGCGGCCTGATGGAGCTCGAAGCGGACATCTTCTATCGCTTCGACCCAGCCAGCGGCGCTTTCCAGTCCCTCGGCTTTCGCGAACACGGCTCGCCCTACGACGCCAAATTCCACCGCAGCATGCTGCTGGACGACGACGGCGCCCTCTTCTGCGCAACCTCCATGCTGCACGATCCCGACCGCCAGGCCGAGGCCCCCGGCGGCCGCATCATCCATTACGATCCGCGCGCCCACGCCTACCGTCAGGTCGCCATCCCGATCCCGCGCCAATATATTCAGTCGATCGCGCTGGATCGCCGGCGGCGTCTGATCTACGGCTTCACGTATCCGGCCGAGTATTTTTTCCAGCACGATCTGAAAACCGGCGAGACCCGGCAGCTCGCCTTTCTTGGGAATCCCAACGGTATGTGCCAGCCGCATGTTGCCGTCGTCGACCGCGCGGGCTGGCTCTGGGGGCAGTGGGGCGAGAACCGCGCATTCGACGACGTCCCCTGCCTGAATCTCCATCTGTTCAAGTATCACCCCGACGAGGGGCGGATCCATTGGCTGCGCCATACGCTCGCCCGCCCGAGCGACGGCGACGTGGGCGCCATCGACGGGATGTGCCTCGCGCCCGACGGCAACATTTACATCGGCACCAAGGGCGCCAGCCTGTTCCGGCTGCGCCCCGAGTCCGAGCAGTTGGAGTATCTCGGCCGCCCCGGTCCGCGCGCCCGGATGTCCGGCATGGTCGCCGGCCCCGACGGGCGGATCTATCTCGCCTGCGGTGAACGCGAGGAGTGCGGGCTCTACAGTCTCGATCCGGCCCATGATACGCTCACGCATTATGGGCACATCCGCGATGAAGCGCTCGGGGCGTCGGCCGAACGAATCCACGACCTGACCGTCACCGAGGATCTGGTCCTTTACGCCGGCGAAAATGACAACCATGATCGCTCCAGCTACCTCTGGGAGTTGCGCCCCTGAGGAGCGGAGGCGGTGGCGTCGCTGCGCTCAACCACCGGCTCCCATCCGGCATCCCGGCGGGATGAAACCGGTGGGATGGGGGTGGGCGGTGGGTGCGATTCCGGGACCGAGACCGATGGCGATAGCGAGACCGATGGCGAAAGCGATACCGATGTTGGCACCGATTTATTCGGTCGGGAGCGACCGGAAAAGGGCCCCGGCAACCCCGTTTACTTTTCCTTGCTTTTGCCGTAGGGGGTTGCTACGGTCCCACTTGGAACATACCTGGAGGAACTCCACGGTTGCCGGCCGTGGTGCGGCTCAGGTCCGCGCCGATCCGGCTCGCACCGCGAGGGGAGTGATGTCGTGAAGCGCATCGTGTGCCTGCTCTGGATGGCGGCCCTGACCGTCGGCGTCGGTTCGGTCCGCGCCGACGAGGCGATCTGGATGGATGACGAGAGGGAGAACGTGGAGCTGATCAGCAGCCATCCGAGCTCCGCCTCGCCCTCCACCACCAAGGGTCCCTTCTACTACCAGAGCGAGAACGAGCTGCGGATGCGCAAGCTGGCGCGCGGCGCGGCGAACATCGGCCTGTGCGTCGCCGAGATCCCCAACCAGATGTTCCAGGAGGCCTACAAGACCTCGCCGGTGACGGGCATTTTCGTCGGCGCCGTCAAGGGTGTGGTCAAGGGGGCCAAGCGCCTGGTGATCGGGGCGTGGGAGGTCGCCACCTTCTACCACCCGACCCGGAATTACTATGCACCGTATGTGGAGCCCGAAGTCGTCTTCCAGGAATACCTGCATTGAAACGGCGGCGGCCCGCTCGCATGCGGCAGCGGTCTTCAACCGGAAGGAGTCGGAGCGAGATGATGCGCAAGAACCTAATGGGTCTGGCAGCCCTGGCGCTGCTGACGGTCGGCGCCTCGGCCTTCGCCGCGGGCACCGAAGTCTATCGCGAGCAGACCGTCGCCAATCAGGCGCTGCACAAGCTGGGCCGGGGCGTCACCAACGTCCTGACCTTCTGGGCGGAGGTTCCGCGCCAGATCGCCATCGAGTGGGAACGCACCGATCCCGCTTCCGGCCTGATCGTCGGCACGATCAAGGGGGCCGGGTGGGGCTTCGCCCGCCTCGCCACCGGCGTCTACGATGCGTTCACGTTCCCCTTCCCGATTCCCGAGAACTACGAGCCGATGATGGAGCCCGAATTCGTCATTACGGATATCTGGGGCGACCCGATCCCCGGGCTGACCGAGTTCAACCCGAACAACCCGGAGCGTCCCGGCAGCGGCCCGGTCTATCCGCAGCAGTTCAGTTTCTGAGTTCGGGGCGGCCGGCGCCGTCGCTCCGCGAGGGAACTTCCCGTCGTCGAGCATGTCCATGGCGCAGGCGCGACGATTCGAGTACGGGCCCACGTGTCGTCACATGAGCGACCGTGGGCATTTTCTTGGTCCGCCGCCCGGACGCCGTTTTCGGTCGGCGCCGTCAGCCTCACCCGCCGGGGTGACCCACAGAAAGGGGTTTTTGATCGTGAGCAGCAAGATCATGGAACGCGCGTTTCGGTCGATCGGCATCCTGGCGCTGGCGGTTGCCGCGGTTGTGGCGTCGCCGTCGAGCGTGGCCGATTTGCCCCATGCCGAAGCGATCGGCGCAGACGCGCTCGTCGTCATCGGCATCGACGACACCCGGGATTTCTGGTCGAAAGTGGAAGCGCTGCCGGTCGCCATCGCGCTGCGGCAGTGGTTTGCCGGCCCCACGATGCAGCAGGATCTCGATTTTCAGGCCTTTCAGCTCGAAGTGATGAAGATCAGCGAAGCGCTGGGCTACGAGGCGTCGATCAAGGAGCTGATGAGCAGCGTCGTCGACAACGCGTTGCTCGTCATCGGCGGCGGGGTGCAGGCGGCCGAGCCCACCTTCCAGTTGCGGATGGGGATCAACGACGAGGCCAAGGCGCGCAAGCTGATTGAGGTCACCACCCAGCGCCTGCGCGAGAAGGTGACGCAGGCGGCCGATGCCGCCGGCACCGACACCGAGGAGCTGAGCCAGTTCAACGAGACCGAGATCGAGGGCACCACCGCCTATCATTATGCGAAGCCCGACGGGACCGAAGTCGTCTACGGCATCGCCGACGACATGCTGCTGATCGCCAATTCGCAGCCGGCGTTTCAGTCGATGGTCGCCGGCGCCGAGCCCGCCCAGAAACTGACCGACACTGAGAATTTCCGGAAAACGACCGGCGCCATCGATTGGGACGACGCCGATTTCAGGGTTTTCCTGGACGCCGACGCGCTCGCCAGCTCGGGCGGCATGCAACTGCCCGGTCTGCAGCAGGCGGGCAAGGCCGCCATCGCCGGCCGCATCCTGCCCAATGCGATCGAGGCCGAGGCGGTCACCACCTACAACCAGCTTGAAGGCTCGACCACGGCCAAGGCGGGCGACCTGAAGGGGACGTTCGCCGCTTCGCCGCAGCCGCTGATCGCGGTGGACTATGGCATCTTTGACGGCAGAAAGACGCTCAATCAGTTGCGCGAGATGATGAGCGCCGCCCAGATGAGCGGCTTCGACCTGGATTCGATGCTCCAGAGCTTCGAATCCCAGACCGGCATCTCGATCGAGCAGGAGCTGATCCCCGCCCTCGGCGAGGACATCGTCTTCGCGCTCAACGGCCTGCAGCCCAATCCGATGATGCCGATCTTTCCCTCGGTCGATCTGGTTCTGGGGGCCGAAGTCGCCGACGAAGCCAAGATGCAGACGGTCATCACGAAAGTGGAGGCGCTGCTTCAGCAGGCCTTCGCCGGCATGTCGATGATGATGCAGGGCCAGACGGGCGCTGACGCGGCGCCGCAGGGACCGCAGTTCACGACGATGAACGTGGAGGGGGTCGACGTCCGCACGATCACCACCGGCCTGCCCGGCCTGTCGCCGTCGCATGCCAGCGTTGACGGCTACTGGGTCATCTCGCCGTCGCTCGAAGGCCTGCAGGCGGCGCTGGCGCGCAAACGCAGCGGCCAGGATGTGAGCACGTCGCCGATCTACAACGAACTGGCGGGCCGCGCCGGCGATGATCCCCGGCTGAGCTACAGCGAGGTCAACATCGCCCGGATCCTCCTCGCCGTGATGCCGATGATTTCCCCCTATCTGGGCGACACGAGCGATCCGGACACGGCCAAGGGGCTCTCGTTCGTCAACGACGTCATGTCGCGCGTCGGCTCGATGGCTTCCACCGATGTCCTGGTCGACGGCATGAACAAGTCCTACATCAAGGTCCAGTTCCAGTAAGGCCACGCGGGCGCTTGAAGAAACTGTGTTGCGGCCGAGGGCGCATCCGCTCCCTCGGCCGTTTCCGTTTCGGGGATCGGAGGCGGCGTTGGGGGCAGGCGGGTCGGATCGAGGCCGACAGCGATAGCGATTGCGGTACCGATGCCGGTCCAAATACCCCCCATCGAGCGTGGGCAAGTACTTTCTCCCGTGCAACGCCGGATCGCCCCGCTATAATCGGCCCGCACCGCATCCCCGCGTCAGGGAGCCCGCCCGTGCCGCGCCGCCAGCCCTCGCTTCAGACCACCACCCTGTGGGATTTTCCCGCGCAGCAATACGGCGACGAGACCCAGGGAAGCAAGGACTACCGCGGCGCGACGCCGGCCTACGTCATCTGGAACCTGCTGCAACGCTACACACGCCCGGGCAATCTGGTCGTCGATCCGATGGCCGGCAGCGGCACGACGCTGGACGTCGCCCGCGAACTGGACCGCAAGGCTCTGGGCTACGACGTTCATCCCTCGCGCCCCGACATCACCTACTGCGACGCGCGCAGCCTCCCGCTGCCGGCCGCGTCGGTCGATTTCGTCTTCATCGATCCCCCGTATTCGACGCACGTCGACTACGGCGACGATCCCGCCGACATCGGCAAGCTGCACGCCGCCGATTCGGCCTACTACGCGGCGATGGGGGAGGTCATCGCCGAGATCGACCGCATATTGCGCCCCGAGCGCCACATGGGGCTGTTCTGCTGCGACTCATTCGAGAAAGGCCGGCCGCTCCATCCGATCGGCTTCGAGCTGTTCAGCCGCCTGCGCCGGCATTTCGAACCGGTTGACATTATCTCCGTGGTGCGGCGCAATCGGACGCTGCTGCGCAATCGCTGGCACGAGGCGGCGATCGCGGGAAATTACTATCTGCGCGGCTTCAACTACCTGTTTATCATGCGCAAGCCGCCATCTCGCCGAAAGTCCCCGCGCCCATGACCGAATCACTGATCATCGCCTTCCACGGCGCCGCCGGCTCGACCACCGGCTCGCGCCACCTGCTCACCATCGATCAGATCCCGATTCTGCTCGATTGCGGCCTGTATCAGGGGCGGCGCAAGGATACGTGGGAGCACAACACCCACTTCGGCTTCGACCCCCGCGCGATTCACACCACGCTCCTGTCTCACGCCCACATCGATCACAGCGGCAACCTCCCGACGCTGGTCAAGCAGGGCTTCCAGGGGCCGATCCACTGCACCGCCGCCACCGCCGACCTCTGCCGCGTGATGCTGCTCGACAGCGCCTTCATCCAGGAAAAGGACGCCGAGTGGCTCAACAAACGCAAGCGCAAGCGGGGGGAGGAGCCGATCGAGCCGATCTACACGATTCAGGACGCGACGCGCTCGCTTAACCGGTTCGAAACGCTCGATTACCATCACCCGCACCACATCCTGCGCGACGTGAAAGTCAACTTCTATGACGCCGGCCATATTCTCGGCTCGGCCTCGATCATCCTGGACATCCGTCGCGACGGCGGCGAGGTCCGGTTCGCCTTCAGCGGCGATATCGGCCGCGCCGGGCTCCCCATCCTGCGCGACCCCGAGATTCCGCACCACGTCGACTGGCTCGTGATGGAATCGACGTATGGCGCCCGGGAGCATGACGATATCGCCCACGCCGAGGCCGAGTTGCTCGACGTGATCCAGCGCGTTGCCGCCCGCGGCGGCAAGATCATCGTCCCCAGCTTCTCCGTCGAGCGCACGCAGGAGATCGTCTACTACCTGAACGCGCTGACCAACCGGAGGGCGATTCCACCGATCCCGATTTATGTCGACAGCCCGCTGTCAGTCAACGTGACCGACATCTTCCGGCTGCACCCGGAATGCTACGACGAGGAAATGCGCCGGATCGTCCTGGAGGGCGACCCGTTCGGGTTTCATCGCCTGAGCTACGTGAAGGATGTCGAAGAGAGCAAACGGCTCAACAATATCAACGGGCCGTGCATGATCATCTCGGCCTCGGGCATGTGCGAGGGGGGCCGGATCCTGCATCATCTGCGCAATTCAATCGCCGAACCGCGCAACTGCATCCTGTTCGTCGGTTATCAGGCCGAGGGGACGCTCGGGCGCAAGATCGTCGAGCGCCAGCCGACCGTCAATATCTTCGGCGAGCCGCATCCGCTGCGCGCCGAGGTCGTCACGCTCAACACGATGAGCGGCCATGCCGACCGTCACGACCTGCTCAACTACGCCCGCGTCGTGCGCGAGCACAGCCCCAACCTGAAGCAGGTGTTCCTGGTCCACGGCGAGCCGGCGGCGCAACGGACGCTGGCCGAGACGCTGCGCGCCGAACTGGGGCTGGATGTCGTCATTCCGGCGCTGCGCGATGAATTTCGGCTGCTTTGATGGAGGAAATCGCATTTCGGAAGGGACACAAGGGACATAAGGTTCTGCCGTCCCGACGGGACTCGGTCGCTCTGGTGATGCCGGTTCCCGCCACTGACTGCCGTCCCTGACGGGACTGCCCTGCTGTTAGCTCCGGCGGGCCTGGATCATTCGAATCGGCCGTTCACCCCCCCCATTTTCATCCCTCGTTGTGAATCGCAGGTTGATGAGCAATTCGTACTGCCGATGCCTGCCCCAAAGGAAAACGGCCCGTCGCCGAGGCAACGGGCCGTTCTCCTCCAGAGGATTAATAGCTGAGTTAATCCCCCAAACAGGGGCAGCAGCCGCCGGCGCCACAGGAGGGAGCGGGATCGCAGGTTGGACCTGCGCAAGCCGGCGCCGGACGTCCGCTGCCCACGCTGAATGCCGACAGGAGCTTCCGCATCGGGCCGCTCCCGCAGGCTGGACATTCATGCCGGGTCTCGGCCGAATAGGATTCGCGCACCTCCATCACATGCTCACAGTGGTCGCACTGATACTCATAAATCGGCATCGTCTGCTATCTCCGCGCGTTGCACAAACCCTTGGGGGGGGCCGCCGGTGAAGCCTGCTCCACCGGCCAATCTTATTTTACGCCCGCCGCCGGTTCCGATTCAACCTCGTAGTGGTCCCCCGGTTCAGGATCAACGTCGGATGATGCTTCAGACCCGTGAGTCCGCGGGGCTTGCCCGGCGTCCCGCCGCCCGGCGCTGATTTTGATCTTCTCTTTTTCGCCCGGTCCTTTACACTCGGACAGCAGACCGCGCACCGGCGAACCCCCGCTCCCGGACGAAAGGCAGACGCATGAGCGGCGCGACCGACGACGCTTCGACACCCCGTTACCGGCGGATCCTGCTCAAAATCAGCGGCGAATTCCTTGGCGGCGGCGCCGCGTTCGGGATCGATCCGGGGGTGATCAACCGCCTCGCCCACGAAATCAAGGAACTGACCGCGCTGGGCGTCCAGGTCGGCGTCGTGATCGGCGCGGGCAACCTGGTGCGCGGCAGCGCCGTCCCCGACATGAACCGCGCCGCGGCCGACTATATCGGCATGGTCGCGACGATGATCAACGCGCTGATGATGCAGGGGGCGCTGGAGCGGATCGGCGTCGCGACGCGCGTGATGAGCGCGATCGAAATGCGCGAGGTGGCCGAGCCCTATATCCGCCGGCGCGCGATCCGTCATCTCGATCGCGGCGAGGTCGTCATTTTCGGCTGCGGCACCGGCAACCCGTTCTTCACCACCGACACGGCCGCCGCCCTGCGCGCCAACGAGATTGGCGCCGACATCCTGATGAAGGCCACCAAGGTCGACGGCGTCTACGATGCCGACCCGGCGAAAGTGCCCGGCGCCGTCAAATTCGATGAACTGAGTTACGACCAGGTCGTCCAGCGCAACCTGCGCGTGATGGACACTTCGGCCGTCTCGCTCTGCCGCGACAACGGCCTGCCGATCCTCGTTTTCAACCTTGATCAGCCCGGCAACGTGATGCGCGCCGTCCGCGGCGAGAAGATCGGCACGCTCGTGCACTGAGCGGGCCTGTTTTTTCTGGCCTTGATCCGCCCGCGTTTTATCATGGAGAGGGATACGTTCTGGATCAGCCCACCCGGACCAGGGGAGATGGAACCATGCTCGAGGCATTACTGAAGGAAGCACGCGAAAAAATGGACAAGGCGGTGCAGGTCGTCGATCACGACCTGAGTGCGCTGCGCACCGGCCGCGCGACGATCCACCTGCTCGACGGGATCAGCGTCGCCATGTATGGCCAGGAACAACCGATCAACCAGCTAGCCACCGTGAGCACCCCCGACGCCCAGACGATCGCGATCCAACCGTGGGACCGCTCGGCCCTGGGTCCGATCGAGAAGGCGATCCTCCAGGCCAACATCGGCCTGACGCCCAACAACGACGGCAAGATCATCCGGCTCAACGTTCCTCCGTTGACCGAGGAAACCCGCCGCGACGTGGTCAAACGGGCGCATGCGATCGCCGAGGAGGGGCGCATCGCCATCCGCAACATCCGCCGCCACGTCAATGACACCCTGAAGAAGAGCGAGAAGGAGGCCGGCGTCAGCGAGGACGAGAAGAAACGCCTTCTGGATCAGGTGCAGAAACTCACCGACGAGCACATCAAGCAGGTCGACGAGCATATGGCGGCCAAGGAAGCCGAGATCATGAAGGTGTAAGGGAAATCCCGCGAACGGCTGATTGCCGGCATGGAGGAGGGTCTTGCCGTCCTGAAGCGTGGCAAACCGCTCCAGGAATCCTGGCGGCCGAAGTTGCCCGATCCGCCCTCGATGCCGGCCGCGCGGATCGCCCGGCTGCGGCAGGCTATGCGCTCACGCAGCGCGAGTTTGCAGAACTGAAGATGGTTGCGACCAAGACCGTCCCAAGCTGGGAACAGGGAACGCGTCGCCCGAGCGGCGCCGCGCTGCGCATGCTCCAGATCCTGCACCGGCCCGAAACGATTGCGCCGCTCGTCAACTTCCGGAAGTTCAATGACAAGCGCAAACACGCCGGCAATCGGCGCGGGATTTCCACGGCAGGTTAGCTTTCCGTCCGGCGCAGCGCTTTGAGCTTGGGATCACGCCTCGGTCCGCTCGATGAGCAGAATCGCCATGTCGTCGTGCGGTTCCTCGCCATCGGCGAACTCCTCGAGCGCCTGCAACACCTGGCCGACGGCGCGATCGACCGGCAGCGCGGTGGTGGCGGCGACGGCCTGTTCCAGCCGCTCGGCCCCGAATTCCTCCCCCGCGCCGTTGCGCCGTTCCACCAGTCCGTCCGTGTATAAAAACAACCGCTCGCCCGGCTTGAACGGATGCGCGACGACCTGGAATTTCCAGTTCGCCACCAGCCCCAGCGCCAGGTTCGACGGCAGTTCAAGCGGCGCGACGCGCATCGGCTCGGCGGCCGCCGGCCGGTGCGTCCACAGCGGCGCGGGATGGCCGGCATTGGCCAGCAACAGCCGGTTCTGATCCAGATGGATCACGCCGAGCAGGCAGGTGATGAACTGGCCCGGAATCAGAATCTCGGCCAGCGAATGATTGACCTCGGCCATGAAAGCCTGCAGGCAATCGACGTGGTAGCGGTCGCTGACGAGCGCCGCCGAGCCCCCCGCCACCGGGCGGATCAGCGCCTCGCTGCGCCGGTCGATCAGCATCTTGAGCGCCGAGGTCAGCAGCGCCGAGGAAACCCCGTGCCCTGAGATGTCGGCGATCATGAAGATCGCCGTCTGGTCGTCGACGCGGAGCAGGTCGTAAAGATCGCCGCCGATCAGCCGGCTCGCCCGGTAGAAACTCGCGCACCGCAGCCGGTCCTGGAACGGATAGTCGCGCGGCAGGAAACGCTGCTGGACTTCCTGGGCCTGGCGCAGCTCGCGTCCCATCCGCCGGTCGCGGTCGGTCAGTTCCGCGACGGTCGCGGCCAGGCGCCGGTTCGCCTCCTGGAGCTGATCGTTCTGGCTGCCCACGCGCTCGTGCAGGCGGCCGACGATCTCCAGCGCCTGCGCCTTGCCGTAGAGCGCGAAGATGGTGACCGTAACCAGACCGAGCAGAAAAATCAGGGCGAGGAACGCGACGACGTTGCCGGCGAAGAACTTTGCGCGGACGGTCTGTTGCGTGATGTCGATGCCGAGCACGGCGACGGGCCGGCCGGTGGATTCCTCGCGGATCGGCGCGAACCCCGACAGATACGTCCCCCATTCATCGCGAAAATACCCGCTGGTCGCCGCCGGTCGCTTCAGCGCCAGGGCGATCGCCGGTTGGCCCGCCG
Organism: candidate division BRC1 bacterium ADurb.BinA292; assembly: GCA_002068205.1. Lineage (GTDB taxonomy): Bacteria > Sumerlaeota > Sumerlaeia > MVZB01 > MVZB01 > MVZB01. The sequence goes on along the minus strand of MVZB01000006.1, from coordinate 1,099 downwards.
CCTCTTCGTAGGGCTCTCCGGGCAGCACCCCCCGCTCGCTCGGCTGAATCGTGCCGTCCTGGTTCAGGTCGACGTCGTGGGGCTGCGCATCGATCACGAACCGCCACGAGGTCGGCTGGTCCACCGAGTCGGGACGGATGATGTAAATGTAGCGGACGTCGGGGTAGACGTCCTTCACCGTGCGGATCTGCGTCAGAATCCGTCGGAAGGCCGGCTTGTCCGTGTCGCTCGGGTCGCGGATTTCCGCCAGCGCCGCCGGGTCGATCTGCGAGCTGAGCAGCGTCGCCAGATCGCGCGCCTTTGTCCGCACCTCTTCCTTCAGGATGCCGTAGCCCGTTCGCAGCATGATCAACACGGTCAGCGTGACAAGCAGGTAGACCGTGGCGAGCGCGAGGAGCCGGCGCGGCGTCAGCAGGCGCGACGCGCGGACCGGATCGGGCGAGGGGAGCGGGTCGTCGCTGTTCAGCATCGGTCTCCCATGGTAGGCGAGCCGGGCGGCGGGCGCACCTGCAAAAGACCCCGCGGCACGGGTCCCCGCGAGGCTCAGTCGGCCGGAAGCAAGCCCCCTTGAGCTTTGCCTCCCTTGTCTCGTTTCACCTCCAGGCGTGCCGCGAGGGGGCTGATTCGGCCGCTCCCTTATTAAGACGAACGCATCCTTTTTGGCCGCCGGAATCCCCGTTTCCCCGCGCAATGCATTTGCATCGGACGCGTTTTTTCCAGTAGACTTCTATCGTTTGGCAACCGGTCTTTACGGTTTTGATTCTGCACGAGATGCGCCATCCCGGTGCCGCCGGGTTGGTGCAGGTTGTTCGTGGTCCACCTGGAAAGGTCGCCCATCATGGATCGCTTCAAGCGCGAAGCATCGGTTCAATCTCCCGCGGCCGCCGGTGGCCGCCGGTACACCGCGCCGCAGCGTTGGCTCTATCTGCTGCTCTTCGCGCTGACCTCCACCGGATGGGGCGCCGTCTTCTTCCCGACCAACCAATCCGAACTGTCCCTGGCCATCGATCAAGCCAATCTCAATGCTGAAGACGACGTGATCGACCTTCAGGGACTGACCATTACGCTTACCTCGCCCGCGGCGGGGGAAAACGGCTTG
>MVZB01000005.1 GCA_002068205.1 candidate division BRC1 bacterium ADurb.BinA292 | reverse complement strand
GGAATAACCGAAGAGGATGGGCAGGATGCCCACGGCATCTTCCTTGGCCGGGGGCCCCCGCGCACCCGGCGCGGCCCGCAGCTTCGGCTTGATGTTCATCCCCCCTTGCGACATCATGTCCGGATTTCGGCCCGGATGCCGGGCCCGGGACACGCCGCACCCCGCTGGCCCCACCGGCCCGCGACCGCGCCCGCGGCGCCCATGCGCCCTTAACTCCACGACCGGGACGGTTTCATGACCACCTACCTGCTTCAGGGGGGACGCATTCTCGACCCCGCCAACCAGCGCGACGAAACGGCCGATCTGTGGCTGGTTGAAGGACGGATCGCCACCCGGCCGACCGCCTCGCTCCAGCCCGACGAGGTCCTGGATTGCCGCGGCCTGATCGTCGCCCCCGGCCTCATCGACATGCACGTCCACCTGCGCGAGCCGGGCCGCGAGGACAAGGAAACGATTGCCAGCGGCACTCGCGCCGCCGCCGCCGGCGGCTTCACCTCGGTCTGCGCCATTCCCAACACCACGCCCGTCATCGACTCCCAGACCGGCATCAAATTCATCACCTCGCGCTCGCAGACCGACGCCGTCGTCAATGTCTTCCCCTACGCCGCCGTCACCAAAGGCCAGAAGGGCGAGGAACTGACCGAGTTCGGCGATCTGCTCCAGGCCGGCGCCGTCGGTTTCACTGACGACGGCCGCCCGATCATGAACAACCAGGTGATGCGCCGCGCCCTGGAGTATTCCGTCACCTTCGATACGCTCATCCTCGATCACTGCGAGGATCTGAATCTGGCCGAGGGGGGCGTCATGCGCGAGGGCGAACTGGCCACGCGCCTCGGCTTGCGCGGCTGGCCCTCGGTCGCCGAGAGCATTCAGGTGGCCCGCGACGCCGAGCTCTCGGAATTCACCGGCGGGCGGATTCACGTCATGCACGTCAGCACCCGCGCTTCGGTTGAGATCATCCGGCAGGCCCGCGCCCGCGGCGTCCGCATCTCGTGCGAGGTCACCCCCCACCACCTCGCGCTCACCGTCGAGGCCTGCCGCACCTACAGCACCAATGCCAAGTGCAATCCCCCCATCGGTCCGGAATCCGACCGCCTCGCGCTGATTGAGGGCCTGCTCGACGGCACGATCGAGGTCATCGCCACCGACCATGCCCCCCATACCGAGATGGAAAAGGACCTGATGTTCACCGACGCCCCCAACGGGATTATCGGCATGGAAACCGCCTTTGGCGTCCTCAACACCGTCCTCGTCCGCCCGGGCCTGATGACGCTGCCCGATCTGATCTCGCGGATGACCGCCAACCCGGCCCGCCTGCTGCGCATCGACAAGGGCACGCTGAGCGACGGCGCCGACGCCGATGTCGCGCTCCTGGACCCCGAACAGGTTTGGACGGTTGATCCCGAACGGCTCCACAGCAAGGCCCGCAATTGCCCATGGAACGGGCAGCAGCTTGTCGGCCGGCCGGTGGCGACGTTTGTCGGCGGCGAGCTGATCTACCGCGATGGACGGATCCTGGACCCGGCTCGGTAAACCCGCCGCGACCTCCGGCTCGCCCGCGCCCGATACTTCGCCCAGAAGCCAATCTCCCGCGCCGGGCGGCTGGTCTGCTATGATGGATAGGCCACGGGCCCTGGCGCCCGCTGATCTTGAACCTGGATGTCCGCACCCGACCCCATGAAGCTCCCCCTTGTCCGCATCCACGATCTGAACCTTCGTCCGATCCCGCTCCTCCTCCCGCTGGCGCTCGCGCTGTGCCTGGCGGTCGCCGGCTGTGCCGAGGTGGAGTCGCTGCGCCAACGCTCGGCGACCCAGGAATCGCGCATCGAGGCGCTTCGCCAGGAGAATGAGGAATTCAGGGCCAACTACTATAAAATCAAGGAAATGTACGACGCCGAGGTCGCTTCCTCGCGCAAGGAAATCGACCGCCTGACCCGCGAACTCGACGAGGCCCGCAACCTGAAGAGCCAGAAGGAGAAAGAGCTGCAGGACCAGCTTCAGTCCCTGCAGCTCGAGTTCGAGGCGCATCGCCGCGAAGCCGACGACCTGAAAACCTACGCCGACACGCAGATTACCAACCTCACCCGCGACGTCCGCACCCTGACCACTGAGCGCGATGCCGCCCTGCAGAAGGTCAACCAGCTCACGACCCAACTGATGGACGAACAGCAGATCAACACGCGGCTCACCGAGGAACTGGCCGCCCTCAAAGTCGAGGCACAGTCGCTCAGCCAGCAGGTGGCGACGCTGCAGGAGGAATTGACCATCCGCGGCGAGGAACTGGAGGGCGAAAAATCCGCGCGCCAGGCCGCCGAGGCTCAGGTCGCCCGGGTGACCACCGAACGCGACGAGCTGACCCAGCAGCTGACCGCGGCCGAAGAGGAACTCACGCGCGCCAACGACTCAATCAACTCGATGCGCGCCAGCTTGGAACAGGTTCAGCAGGAGCGCGACGCCGCGCGCCAGGAACTCGACGCGGCCAGCCAGTCGGCCGCCGCCCGCGACGAGGAGCTGTCCACCCTTCGGCATGATCTGGAAACCGCCCAGGCGCGCATCACCGAACTGGAAGCCGCGCCCGCCGCGGCCGAGGAAACCGCCAAGCTCCGCGCCGAACACGAGCAGGAAGTCGCCGCGCTCCGCCAGCAGCTCGAAGAGGCCCACGCCGCCCGGCCCGATCTCTCCACGGATCCCGAGTTGCAGGCCCTCGCCGATCGCGTCCGCGGCGCGCTGGCCGACGCCCAGGGCGCCCAGGTCGAACTCGACCGCAAGGGCCTGCGCATCATCCTCGCCGGCAGCGCCCTGTTCGCCCCCGATTCCGTCGTCCTTTCCGACGAGAGCGCCCCGTTGCTGGACCGCGTCGCCGAAGCCCTCAGCGAGGTCGATGGCCGCCGCATCCGCATCGAGGGCCACACCGATAATACCCCCGTCGGCGATACGCTCCCCTTCGCCGACAACTGGGGGGTCGGCTTCGCCCGCGCCGACCGCGTCCGCGAATACCTCGCCCGCCGCGGCGTCCCGGCTGCCCGCATGCGCGCCATCTCCGCCGCCGAATATGAACCGCGCGCCAGCAACGACACGAGCGAAGGACGCGCTCGCAACCGCCGCGTCGAGGTCGTCATCGCCGAACCGCTTTAAAACATCCGGCGTGACGGCTCATCGAAGCCTCGCCGATTCTTGATCGTTGAGAACGCGGATGCCTGCACGCTCACGCCGATCCGCCGCCGGAAATGCATTGCGCCCCCGCCGCCCGACCCGGTATATATTCGAGGAAGTAAGGGTCCTGTCCAATTGCCCTGCCATGGCGCTGCGCGCCGATCGTGGACTTCGCCTACCACTCGGAGGAGTGCGTCCGGGTGTCCGTCTCCAGCAATCCCTACCTGGCCCTGCTGACCCGGCCCATCCCCTTCGAACGGCTCAACACCCGGCGCAATCGCGTTGCACTGGGTCGCGGCCTGACCCTCTGGCTCGCCTTCCTCTGGATCATCCCGTATAACCACGATCCCTGGCGGCTGACCGGCCTGGTCATCGCCGGCTGGATGCTTATTCTCTCGATCCTGCTCCTGGAGGGACGCAAGCTGCTCGCCGGTCCGGGTCTCTGGTTCTGCCTCGTGCTGACCGGCTGGTTCGTGCTCGCGACGCCCGCGGACGACGTGGAACGTGCGCGCTGCTTCGCGCAGGCGGTCGCCGCCGGGCTGGCCGTCACCTGCCTGCCGCGCGCGGTGGCGGCGGCGATTCCCCGCCGCCTCCTGCTGTCGGGCAGCATCGCCCTGGCCATTTCATTTATTGACGGAACGCTCAACCAGGGCCTCGGCTTCCTCCAGCCCTGGCGCCCGATCCGCTATATGGAAATGGAAAACACCCTTTTTCGATGGACCGGCGTCTTTCAGCACCCCAACATTTTCGCCCTTGCCATTGTCGTCACCGTCGCCTGCGCCTTCGCCTGCCGCTGGCCCGCCGATCGCCGCGGCCCCCTGCTGACGCTCATGCTCGGCATCGTCGCCGGCTGGTGCATGTTCATGACCTATAGCCGGACGGGCCAGGTGATGCTCGCGCTCACGCTCCTGGGCGGCCTGGTCCTGGTCTGGCCGCGGCGGAGCCGGCGCCGCCCGCTGGCCCCGCTCCTCGCCCTTTGCCTTGGCGTCCTCGTCAGTTTCGCACTGGGCGCCGCGCTCCATTGGGATAAACTCGCGCGCCGCTACGTCGCCGCCACCACCGACATGCAGCCGACCCACGACTGGCGGCTGTTCGGCGCGAACGACGATCCCACGCTGGCTCCCGACCAGTACGCGCGCGCGATCGATCCCGATGCCGTCGACGGCCCCATCGCCGGCACCGGACGCCAGGCCATCGCCATCAGCCGCGTCGATATGGCCCGCGATGCCCTCAACCTGTGGCAGCGCCGATTCTGGACCGGCTGGGGTCTGGGCGGATACTTCCGCCACGGCCTGTCCAGCTATCACCACGCCCACAATCTTCCGCTCGAGATTGCCGTTTCGGGCGGCCTGATCGGCCTTCTCCTCTTCTTCCTCCCGATCGCGCTCGCCCTGCTCGCCGGCAACTCGCCGCTGATCCGCGGCTTCATCCTCGTTACGTTGCTCTCAGGCTTCATCGACTGCTATTTCGTCTACCGCTGGCCTGCGGTGATGCTCGCCCTGTTTGTCGGCCTCGCCCTGCGCGGCATCAGCCCGCGACTCCTCCGCGCCGGTTCAAGGCTGAAACGCGCCAGCGTACGCACCGATCCACCGCTCCACATTCCGGATTGATCCAGATCAGCCGGTCTTAAGGAACCTCCACGGGCAGCGCCTGTCGCGCGTCCGACAGCTCCGGTTCCACGGCCCGCGAAACGGGTTCCAGCGGATAGATCATGCTCCCCTTGTCCCGGCAGGTCATGTAAATATACGGCGGATGCGCGGCCAGAATCGCTTCCGTATACCGACCATTCCGGATCTGCACCGCTCCGGTTCGCGCCAGCGTTTCGCGCACCCGTGCTCCGTGCTTCAGAATTACCTGATCGCTCAACCCAACCTGCAACAGAACTTGCACCGTCTGGTCGGCGTCCAGAACGACCTGGCTCTCATTGGGCAGCGGCCCGATCTCGTAACGCGCGCACCCCAAGTGCATCCACAAAGCGAGCAGCAGGGTGACTTGCAGCGCGATTTTCATTGGACCGACCTCCCGGTGTAACGCTCGAGCGCGGCTTGCATCTCGGCGACGAACGCCTCGTCGGCCGGCGCGTAGTCTCCCATGGAGGTCTTGTTCCAGAACGTGTTCGGCGTCACGGTTTCGGTCGAAGGCCCCTCCTGCATCAGGACCTCAAATCACGCGCGCCCCCGCTGTGCGACGGAGGCCCCCAAGAATTTACTGGGAAATCGTTATTCTTTGGGATATTCTAGGTTTTTCGCCCACTCTTGCACGTATTCCCATGCCGTTCGCCACGCACTTCTCCATCACTCCAGGTGCCAGATGACCCTCGCCAGTTCCCACGCCGACCTTGAAGTCGTCACCCGTCGCGCCCTCGACCTGCTCGCCCGCGATCATACCGCCACGGTCTCCCAGCTCGCCGATCTGCTGGCCATCCCCAGCCCCGTCGGTCAGGAGGGCGAGGCCCAGGATTGGGTCGCCCGCCGGCTGACCGAACTTGAGCTCGAACTCCATCAATTCGAACTGGACCCGGCCGAGTTCGCCCATCTGCCCGGCTGGCTCCCCAATGATCGCCCCCACCGCGGCCGCCCCAACGTTATCGGCATCTGGCGCGGTTCCGGCGGCGGACGTTCGCTCGTCCTCAATGCCCACATCGACACCGTCCCCGCCGACCCGGTCGAGCGCTGGACCTCCGACCCCTGGACCCCGCGCTTCAGCGGCGGCCGCCTCTACGCCCGCGGCGCCCACGACGACAAGGCCGGCATCGTCGAAATCATCGCCGCCCTGCGCGCCCTGCAACGCGCCGGATTCCAGCCCCGCGGCGATATCATCGTCCAGAGTGTGATTGAGGACGAACCGACCGGCAACGGCACGCTGGCCTGCGCCGCCCGCGGCTTCAACGCCGAGGCCGCCTGGGTCGTCGACGGCACCCCGCTGGGCGAGGCCATCGTCAATCACTGCGGCCAGATCCAGTTCTTCATCACCACTTACGGCTCGGGCGGCTCCATCGTCGACAAGGTCAGCGGCTACGACGCCATCCAGCTCGCCATGGAGGTCGCTCGCGAACTGGAGGCCTTCGCCCGCCGCGCGCACCAGCAACCGCCGGCCCCCGACTGGCCCGCCGTCGCCAACCCGCTCCATTTTGCCGTCAGTCGCATCGCGGGAGGCGAATGGTTCGCCTCACGCCCCCAGAAGTGCACCCTCGAGTGTTGCATGGCGTTCAATCCCCCGGAAACGCTCGCCGGCATGCGCGAGCGCATCGCCGCGGCGCTCGCGGCCTTCGCCCAGTCCCACCCCTGGCTGCGCGACAACCCGCCGGTCCTCCGGTTCGAAGGTCTCGCCACCGAGCCCGTCCGGATCTACCGCGAAGATCACCCCTTTTTCCGTGAGCTGGGCCATATCTACGGGGCCACCGCCGGCATGCCCCTGCGCTGGCTCACGCTCAACGCCTGGTGCGACCTGCGCCACTTCAGCCTTCATGGCTACGTTCCGGCCGTCCTCACCGGCCCGGGCAACGGCGGCGGCGATCACGGCCCCGACGAATACATCGAAACCGACTCCATGCTCCCCGTGATGCAGGCCCTGGCCGCTTTCACGGTTCGCTGGTGCGGCCAGACAGGAGATAACTAGTGGTTGTCATTGATGCGCATTGTCACTTGATGGATACCCGCGTCCCCGGGTTCGATCTGATCGCCCACAAGTGGGGCGGCAAGGGCTGGGGCGGCGGCGTCGACGACCTCCTCGCCCAGATGGATGAGGCCGGGATTGATCACGCCTTCCTGCTGACTTCGACCGTCATCGACGTCATGGCGCACTTTCTCCCTGAGAAGCGCGACGACATCCTGCGCTGCTACGATCACTTTGTGAACAAGGCCTGCTACTGGCGCGACTGGGAGCTTCATCGCGATCGCTTCACGATCTTTGCCGACAGCATCGATCCGCGCGTCCCCGGCTACGTCGAACGCGCCGAGCAGGACCTCGATCGCGGCGCCAAGGGGCTCAAGATGCTCCCCTCGTTCACCGACACCACGATCGACGATCCGCGCTGGGACCCCATCTTCGATCTGATGAAGGATCGCGACGTCCCCGGTATCGTCGATCTGACCTACTGGTATCTGCGCTACCCCTGGTTCGCCCCCAGCCTGCACGGCCGTTTCCGCAATTTCGAGGAATTCGCCGAGACCGTCCACCGCCGCGTCGAAAAGTCACCCGGGGTCCGCCTCGAAATCACCCATTTCGGCACCCCCGAAATCTTCAAAACCCCCATCGCCACCGCCCGACCCGGCGATCCCGTCGACTACGATTCCCTCCAGGGGCCGATCGACATGATCCGCCCCCACCCCGAACTCATCTGCGGCCTCGCCAACTATCACATGGTCATTCCGGCCGACGAACCGTTCCCCTACCCCAGCGGCCTGAAAATCGTCCAGATCCTCAAGGAGGAACTCGGCGCCGACCGGCTGACCTTCGGCACTGATTGGCCCTACCTGGAGCACCGCTCCCAGGCCGAGCTGATCCGGTCGCTGCGCGCCGCGCCCTTCCTCACCCCCGACGATGTCGACATGATCCTCGGCGGCACCGCCTTCAACATGCTCAAGGGCAATCTGAGCACCGCCGACGAGCCTGTCTCCTCATCCTGAACGCATACGGCCGACTGTCAGTCCGCTATGGAATGCAACCCATTGTATGGAATCCGCCGGGTCCGTCGGACCCGGCGGATTGCGTTCGCCCGCTCAGTTCAGGTGCGCCTCGAAGATCCGCTGCATGTTCCCGCCCAGCACCCGGCTGATCTCCTCGTCCGAGAAGCCATGGCGCACCATCGCGCGCGCCACGTTCGGGAACTGCGCGATCCGACCCGCGCCCTCGATCAGCGTGTAGCCCGTCGCCGGGAAGAAATCGACCCCCAGCGCCACGTGATCGATTCCCACCAGATCGCGGATATACGTCATATGATCCATCAGATCGGTGAGCGTCGCCCGCTCCGTGCCGTGCCGCGGCCGGATATAGTTGGGATACAGGAAATGCAGCCCCATCGGACCCCCGCGCTCGGCCACCGCGCGGATCGTCGCGTCGTTCATCTGATCGGCGTCGAACGGATAGGGTGAATCATGCTTCTGTTTTCCGTCCAGATCCGCCACCGCCGTGTGCGAGACGTAGACCGGCTCCTTCGCCAGCCGGATCGCCCGCGCGAAGCCCTGCCCCTGCATCAGCTCCAGATCAAGGACGACGCCCATCCGGTTCATTTCCTTGATCAATGCCTCGCCGAAATCGCTTAGATCCTGACCGCTTGGTTTGGGGACCATCGTCTGATTTGGGACCAGGAACCACGGCTGCAATTCCCGCAGCCCGAGATCGTAAAAGTGCCGCAGGTTTTTCAGCTCCCCGTTCAGCGCCAGCGCCCCTTCGAATCCCAGAATCAGGCCGACCTTCCCCTCGCGCTTGGCGCGATGCAGGTCCGACGCGTCGCGCACGATCAGGATATTGCTGCCCGGCTCCGCCTCCATCTGATTGATCCGCTGGAACGCGCGCGTTCCCCGCGCGAACCAGTCCTCGCCCGGCAACCCGTAACTGCACTGGCCGTTGATCATGTTGAATAAGTCGATGTCGAGCTTCACCACCGCCGCCGTGATCCCCGCCCGCTGCATTTCGTCGAAGTCCGACCGCTCCACGCAGTGCGTGTGCGAGACAATGACCATCGAGCGGCGATAGATCTCCATCGCCCGCTGCTCCTCTTCGGGCGACAGCGGGTAGCGCCAGTCTGGATCGGCTTCCTGGTCGCCGCAGATGATGTCCGGGGGATGGATGAAATTGTAGTCGTTGGGCGGCGGCGGCAGCGAACTCGGCGCGCGCAGCGCCCCTCGGCCATTTGCACCCGACGGACTGATCAGCCCCGCCAGTTTCCGCAAACAGGCGAGGCACCCGCGAAGTCGGCTCGGCATGCTCGGGTCTCCTTCGTGACGGCTGAATCTGGCGCCGGACACCTCCCCCGTTGCACCCCGGGGGACCGCGTCCGGTCGCCTGCGAAATCGTTTACTCCGCCACTTTAGAAGGTTTCCCGTTCCCTGTCAACTCACTCCCGCCGGCCGGATTTCGCTCCCGCTCCTGCCCGGATTGGCTTTCCGGCCGAGTGCGTCCAGAGCGACCCGGCAGGAGGCCGATGACCTCCGCCCGTTAATACTCGAGCCGTCCCCAATGCTCCGCGTTCCGCACCACGCTCTCGGGCCGCTGGCGGCTGCGGGCCAGGTACCCCTGTTTTACGCGCAGCGTCGGCTGCGTCGCGTCCTGGTAGCGCCAGTCCAGACTCCAGCGGATGTGATCGGACCGATTGGGCTGACCCTGATGAAACAGCAGATTGTGGAACAGCACGACATCGCCCGGGTCCAGTTCAATATCCACGACCCGATCGAACAGCGGATCGAGGAACTCGCGCGCGATCTCCAGGTAGATCTCCGTTTTCTGCACATGCTCCACGGGGCCCAGCCGGTGCGTCCCCGGGATGAACTGCATGCAGCCGTTCTCGCGCGTCGCCGGCACCAGCGGCGTCCACACGTTCACCATGCGCAGGTCGGCCAGCCCGTTGCGACCACCGACGATCTGCTCCGTGTAGCCGCCGTCCTGATGCCAGAGCACCTCCGTGCCGGCAAATGCGGGCAGTTTCGGCCGCGCCGTGTAATTAGGATAGAGCCGGATTTCCGGACCCAGCAACTCTTCGACCCGGTCGAGCAACTCCGGATTAAAGAACAGCGGATAAAGTTCCGGCAGATGGAGTTCCTTGCGGAACGACAACGGCGCCCGGTCCAGATGCTCCCGGTAAAGCAGATACAGCCGGCGATCGAACGGCGCGTCGAGCAGCGCGTCATCGATCAAGCCGCTGCCGATCAACTTCCGGGCTTCCTGATCGACCAATTGCATCATCGCGCGGCGGGCGAGCTGGACAACTTCCGGATCGAGCAGCCCGCGCAGGATCACATAGCCTTGAGCAACAAAGTCTTCGACGTAGGAATCATTTCTTAACGTGACCATCACTGTCTCCATCAGCATGGGCGGCCGCGTGAGCTGGGGGCTGCCGCGGGTGGTTTTCAGCTTTGGCGCCGGGATCCCGACCAGATCAGACGTCCGATGTTTTGCGCCGTAGCCGTCCCCGGTTCGGGAAATCTTCCTGTTTGTCTCCCCTCCCCTATTCTTCGACAGCTTACGACATCTTCAGCAGCCCCTCATAATAGCGCAGCGCCTGCGCGCAATTGCTCAGCATGTGCTCCCGATGCGACTCCACATCGAACTTCCCCTGACGCACGTAACTGAACCGGATCAGCCGGACCATGTCCGCCAGGCGCGTGATGTCCTGCTCCACCAGAACCGGCCGCCCGCCGCGCAGCAGGTAGATCGGGCTGGTGTGCGCCATCAGATCCCACGGGAACTGCCCGCCGAAGACGGCCGGCGCCGCCTGACCCCGGCAACGCGCCGCGAACCAACTGCTGCGGTCCAGATCAAACGCCTCTTCATACTCGATCGACAGCCGGTCGCCCGACGCCGCGATCCGCCGCACCAACGCACCGTTGACGACGATCTCCAGACACTCCAGCGGCAGGACGCAGCGCGCCTCGGCCCGGATCACCACCCGCTGGCGATCCCCCTCCCAGTTGACCACGTCGCCCGGGCCGGCTCCATTGACGCTCAACCGCAGCGACGGCCCGCTGCTCGCGTAAGTCTGCCCGCGCCCGACCGCGTCAAGCCATTTGCGATACGTGAATTCCCCGTCCACCCGCGCATACGTCCGATCCGAGCCGATCGACGGATGCCACGGCGCCAGCCAGATGCCGAACGGAAAATCACTCCCTCCGGCCGCCGCAATCCGCAGTCCGGCGTTGAGCAGTCCGTACCACGTCGCATGCCCCAGGAAATTGCGGAACTGGACCACCTCGACAAAACTGACCAGCCCCATCGCCGCTTCGATCGGCAGCGATTCATAATTGTTCGTCCCCCCCAGCGGGCCGCTGATCCCGCCGTGCGCCCAACCGCCCAGCCCCCCCTGGCGCCGAACCTCCTCGAACACCATCGAGTAGAGCGGGTAGTTCTCGCACAGACCCAGCGACGGCCCGACGCTCACCGGGTCGAGCCGCTCCTGCAGCCCCGCCAGCGTGATATGGCCATAGAGCTCGTTGTCGCGAAACTCCGTCCCCGGCGAAATCGCGTAATGCGAATGCTGATGCTCCCCCGCCTCGCCATACGCATATTGATCCATCTCCGGTTCCGGCTGGCCGTGCTTGAAGCTCATTGTGTTGATCGCGTGCAGATCCTCCGCCATCAGCACGCGCGTCCACAGCTCATTGTCCTCGGCGAACCGGCGGCCGATGTGAACGTGGATATCGCCGCCATACCACCCCTCGGTCGGCAGCGCCAGCACGCGGTTCAGCCGGAATTCGGCGTGGGTGACGCGCCCGGCCGCGACCTCCACCACCCGGTTTTGCGGGGCGAACTCGAACCCCCGCTGAACGTAGACCGTGTAGCGCCCGGGGCGCAGCCGGATCCCCGCCTCGCCGAAGGCCAGGTGCGAGCAACTGGCCTCGCGCGTCCAGCGCCCGAGGCATTCGCGCATGTCGCTGTAGAGGATCACCGGCCGCTGGTTGCCCGCCGCGCGCCAGGCGTCGCGGTCCGCCGGCGCGGGGGTCCAGGGCTCGCCCCGCTCATCCTCAATGTGAAACCGCGCCGGGACGCGGTGGCCGTGGTGGTCGAAGACGCCCAGCTCCAGCACCCCCAGGCCGGCTTCACTCATCGTTGTGCACCTCCCACAAAGGATGCCGCCGCGGGCGGCGGGAGATCGGCGTCTTGATGACGGCCATTAAATTGTTCCGTCCACGCCCCGGATTGTCCAGTCATGTGATGATCTGCCGACTCACCCGGAGCGGGGGACCGGCCCCTGCTCTCGCAATCCGTCGCTTATCTTCCCTCGCCGTCGGGCGACAGCTTCGTGATCTCTTCGTAGAAGGCAAGTTGCCTTTCGGCCAGTGCTTCCCAACTGTAACGTCGCAGCACCTCAACCGGCGCGGTGCGCGGCCGGGTCAGCGCCCGCCCGATCGCCGCCCCAAACGAATCCAGCTCGGCCAGCTCCACGAACGGGCGCAGGTCATCATAACCGCGCAGGCCGAACCGGGTCGACACCACGGGCAACCCGGCGGCCAGCGCCTCGACTACCTTCAGATTGCTCCCCGAACCCGACTGCATCGGATTGACCGAGACATCGGCGGCGTGCAGCCACGGCCGCACATCCGTCACCTGGCCGGGGACAAGGACATCGTGCCGGCCGGCCGGCGCCACGGCCTGACCGACGCGACCGACGAGGCCCAGGCGCCATGGGGCGCCGCTCGGCCGGGCTTGCATCATGTCGAGCAGGAAAGCCGCCGCTTCGCGGTTGGGGGCGGTATCGTGGCCGATGAACAGGATCAGTTTCTCCTCGGGCGCAAGGCCCAGCACCCGGCGCGCGGCGAGCCGCTCCTCCCCGGTCGGAGGCTGGATGCCGCGGGCATCGTAACCGTTCGGGATGACAATCGTCCGGCGCGGCTCGAGGCCGCCCCGCTCCGCCAGCCAGGCGCGGTCTTCCTCCGTGCAGGCGATCACCCCCGCCGCGCGGCCGGCGGCGCGCGTCTCCCAGCGCTCCAGCCGCCGCAGCCACCGTCCGGAGGGGCGCGCCGCTCCCCTCGCCGCCCAGTAGTGGGATTCGATGTTGTGCGCCGAATAGAGGATGCGGCCGCTTCCGCGGACGGCGCCGTAAACCTCGACGAACCAGGGAAACTCGAACTGGACGATGTCGTAAGGCGTGGCGGCGGTCCAGTGCGCGATGCGCCGGCGCAGCCCCCGCAGCCAGAGCGGCAGGCTGACCAGCGGAATGATCCGCGCTCGAGCAAGCAGCGTGGCCAGATCCAGCGGCAGCAAGTGCTGCTGGCGAATCCGCAGGTTGGGCGTCGGCCGCGCCTCCCCCGCCGGATGGTTGCGCAAGACAAACGAGAAGAGGTCGACGGCATGACCGCGCAGGGCCATTTCGCGGGCGAGGTGGTGGATGCGCAACTCGCCGCCCGCCAGCGGCTGAAGCTGGCGTCCCAGGGCGAATAGCGCGATCCTCAACGGCGAACCGGGCGGCATGGGGCACTATGCGCCCGCGGTGATTGAAAATCAATCCGCCATTGGCATAAGCTGGCTGCTGCCAACGCGCAATCGCCCCGCTGGCCCCATCGGCCGGCCGACTCGAGCCCATGCCACACCTCCCCCGCGGTTCATCACGTCAACCGGTGCGGCGCGCCGTCCGCGCGCTGAGCGCCCTGGCCGCTGCGGCCCTCTTCGCGGCCGCTTGCGACAAGAGTCCGCAGGTGGAGCAGGTCGCCGGCGAAACGCCTCCCCGCCCCGCGCCCACGCCCGCGGCTGAGATCATCGCGACACCCCCGCCCGAGGCGCCGGGTCTTGCTCTGGATCTGAGCGCTATTTCTCCCGAGGCGGCGCGCGATTCCGCGATTCTTCCCGATGAAACGGCGCCAGCCGCCGCGATATCGGATGCCGCCGAACCCGCCGGCGGCGGCGAACTGCTTACCTTGCGCGTTCCCCCCAACATGCCCGCCGCGATCACCGGCTTCTGGGACGGCAAGGTCGAGAACGTCATCTACGTCATCCACAAGGGATGGAACTCCGCGATCTTCGACATCCACCTGTTCGAGGACCTGCTGCTGCCGACCACCAGCGACGTCCGCTTCAATAATAATCGCAAACTGGATGAAACGTTGTTCCGCTGGAAAGTCGTCGAGCCCGGTCGCGAATGGAATTTCTATATCTCCCAGGAGAGCGTTCTGCAGTTCGACATGCGCGGCCATGTCTTCGTCCGTGGGAATGAGGCCGTTGTTGAAGGCGAAATCACCAATCGGAGCCCCCTGGAGTGGCCCCACGGCGAGGCGCAGGGCTTGATGTGCATCCGCACGCGACATAATCCCGATTTCTGGGATCAGCCCGGCGAGCGAATCCTCTATTACCGGACCGATGGGACGACGTTGACCGTCGCCCGGGCGATCCAGTCCGCCGAGCGTGATACGTTTCCGTTCTTCGCGACGCCGCTTCACACCAACGGGCGCGACCTGCTGCCGCGCATCAGCAAGGTCAACAAGACGGCCGACCGGCGCGTGACGGTCGAGTCGAACCCCGGCAGCAGCCTGGGGGGCAATCGCCTCGACACGATGTGCTGCATCCATGCCAATGTGGACTTGGCCGCCAAACCGGGCGAGACGGTGTATTTCCAGACCGTCGTCCGGTTTGAGGACCTCGCCACGACCTCCACGACAACGACCGGACCCTGACGACGTGACGCGCCCGCGGCTCCAGAGACGGCTCATCCACCCCCTGGCCGGTCTGCTGCTGGGCCTGATCGTCGCCTGCGGCGGCGAGGAGATCAACGGACGGTCGCTGCAGTCCTGGATCGGCCGCCTGCGCTACGCACCGCGCGAGGCAATCGACGAAACCCGGATCACCGCCGAGCTGATTCACCGTCACCAGCGGCTGCGTCTGGCCAAGCGACGCGAGGCGGCCCGTCAACTGGCCGAAGCGGCTCGCGGCGCCGGCGGCGAGCCGGCCCTCGCCGACGATGACCTGATCGCGGCCGTCACCTGGGCGCTGGGCGACCTGGACCCGGCCGTCCGTGTCCCGGCCGCCGCCAGCCTTGCTTGGAACGGGCGACAGCCCGCGGCCGCCGCCCTGGTCCTGCTCGAGGCCGTGCGGTCCAACGGCGCGCCGGAGGCGCGGCGCGATCTGCTCGCCTGGGCGCGCGGCGCCGACCTTGCCTTGGATCGCGCCCTGCCCCGCTATGCCGCCTCCCTCCAGGGGGTGCTGATGAGCGATGTCTGGGCCTTCGCCGGCGACGACGCGGCGACCACCACGACGGCGCCGGCGATCGAGTCCCTCGTCGCTCAGATCCAGTCCGGCCCGCGCGAGGAGAGCCTGGCGGCGGCGCTGGAAGTCGCGCGGCGAGGCGATGAAGCCGAACCGGCTCTCCCCGCGCTGCGGGCGATGATCCAGCGCGGCGACGAGGCGCAGGTGCGCGCGGCGGCCTGGGCGCTGGGCCGGTTGGGCCCCGCCGCCGCGACCGCCCGGCCGCTGCTCGCCCATCGGCTCAAGTATGCCCGCACGTGGGAGACCGCCGTCGTGCTGGCCTGGGCGCTCGCGCGGCTCGATCCGCTACACATCGAAACCTACGACGTCGAGCTCGATACTCTCCGGTTCGATGACCCGCGCGCGCGGCTCTCCGCCGCGGCGGCGTTCGCTCGCATGCCGCTCGATGTCGAACCCGGCTCGCGATACCTCGCGGCGTTCCTGGAAACGTTGCGGGATTCGGACAGCGCGGTGCGGCACGCCGCCGTCGTCGTGCTGGGGCGCGCGCGCCTGGCGAACCGCGCGAGCCGCGCGGCGTTGATCGCCGCCGCCGCGTCCGATGATGTCCAGCTTGCCGCGGCGGCGCTGCTGGCCCTGGCCAAGGCGCCCGACCCTGATCCCGAGACCATGGGGCGGTTGCTTGAAGCGCTGGGCGATCCGCGCCCGGAGATCCGCGCCGCGGCCGCGCGCGGGTTGGGCGAACTCGTCGCCGCACTCTCCTTCCCCAACGATGCGCTGGTCGACGCCGCAAGGAACGGCGGCCTGCGGCCGGCGGATCCGTCGCTCCCCGCCGAACGGCTCCCCGTGGATCTGCTCCTGCGCCTGCGCGCGGCCGAACCGATCCGCGCGATGCTGACCGATCCCGACCCCGCCCTGCGCGCGGCCGCCGTCGAGGCGGTCATCGCGCTGCGCGATCATGCGCCGGCCACGGTAGAATCGCTCCTCCGCCTGCTGAGCGACGGCGATGCGGGGGTGCGCGCGCGGGCGACCGCGGCGCTCGGCTTGCTGGGGAGCACGCGCAGCGAAACCGCCGCGGCCTTGCGCGAGCGCCTGAACGACCCGCATCCGGACGTTCGGCTGTGCGCCGCGGCCGGTTTGATCTGGCTCAACCAGGCGGATTTCCCCGTCCTCGAGACGATGCGCGACGGTCTCGAGCGGGCCTCGCTGCAACTTGCGGCGGAAACCACGAAACTTCCCGCAACCGTGGAGCAGATCCCGGATTACCTGCTGACCGAGGCGCGGCTGGAATTGCTCCAACCAACTCCCCTGGCGACGTATGCCTGCCGCGAGGCCCTGCTCGCGCTGGCCTGGCTCGGCCAGCAGGGCGCGCCGCTCGGCTTTTCGATTCATGAGTTCTTGCGCAGTCCGGCGGCGCGTCGTCTGGATCGCCGTCTGGCGGCCGCGGCTTTGCTCCGTCTGCATCCCGAAATCGCCCCGCCCGACGGAATCCCGGCCCCGCCCGCGGTCGGTCCCCGCGCTTACCGCGAGCAGGCCGTGCTGGGGCTGGGCTGGCTCGGGGCGGCCGGACGCGAAGCGGCGCCGGATCTGGCCGCAATCGCGGCCGACGAAGCCGCCCCCACGCCCCTGCGGGTCGCGGCCGCCGCGTCGCTCAGCCGCGTCGTGGCCGCGAACCACGCGGGGCCGGCGTCCACGATCGGCGCGACGACCCTCAACCCGCTGATCGCCATGCTGCGCACCGACGATCCCGCATTGCGGATGGCCGGCGCCCATGCCCTGGGTTCGATCGGGCGGGCCGCGCGCGTTGTGGCGGGCGACCTGACGCTCCTGACCGAGGACGCCGATCCGCGCGTCCGATCCGCCGCCCGCAACGCCCTCGAGCGCATCCGTTGAACATCTGCTTCTTCACCCACATCTACCCCAGCCGGGCGGGCGATTATAAGGGCGTGTTCGTCCACGACATCGCCGCCGCGCTCGTCCGCCGCGGCCACGCGGTGCACGTGGTCACCCCCCGGCGGCCCGGCGGCCCGGCGCGCGAGACGCGCGACGGTGTGCACGTGACGCGCTACCGTTTCCTCGGCTGGGCCCGGGGGACGCAACTCGCCGAACTGAACGGCTACCCCCCGCTGGTGCTGGGGACGCTGGTCGTAGGCGGCTTGTGGCGGCTCTGGCGCGTCGCGCGGCGCGAACACTGCGCGCTGATCCATGCGTTCTGGATCGTGCCGGGGGGGTTCTGCGCGGCGCTCGTCGGCCTGCTCACGAATCGCCCCGTCGTCGCCACGGCCGGCGGCTCGGATCTGAACACGTTCGCCCGCCGGCGCCTGCTCGCCCCGCTGGTGCGCTGGACGCTGCGCCGCATCGGGCACATGATCGCCGTCGGTTCGGAGCTGCGCCGCATCGCGGTGGAGCACGGCCTGCCCGCGGACAGGTGCAGCGTCATCCCCTGGATCCTGCAACTCGAGGCGGCGGCGGAACCCGAAGCCGACCGCGCGCCGCTCCATCCCGGACCGCCGGGCAAGCGCCTGCTCTACGTCGGCAACCTGATTGCGCCCAAGCGCGTCGACACGATCATCCGCGCCCTGGCCCTGACGCTGCGCGAGCACCCCGACGCGCGGCTGGTACTGGTGGGCGACGGTCCGCTGCGCGAGAAACTGGCGGACCTGGCCACGGCGCACGAGGTCGCGCATGCCGTCGTGTTCGCGGGCGCCCAGCCGCACGAACGCATCGTCGATTACCTGCGCCAGGCCGATCTGTTCGTCCATTGCAGCGACAACGAGGGGCTGCCTGTCGCGATCAGCGAGGCGCTGATGATGGGCCTGCCGGTCGTGGCCTCGCATGTCGGCAGCATCCCCGATCTGATCCGCGAGGGCGAGACCGGCTACACGGTCGCGCCGGACGATCATGCGGGGTTCGCGCGCCACCTGTGCGCGATCCTGGACGATGATGCGCTTCGCCGGGAGCTCTCGCGCCAGGCGCGCGCCTTCGCCCTGGGTTACCTCGCTCCCGATGCCGTCGTCGAACGGATTGAACAGGTCTACGCCGATCTACTTTGACTGCAAAGCAGCCCGGCTCAAGGAGCATTCGGATCGGCGGAAAACAGAGGGCGCTTCAATTCCAGCGCGGCCGAACGCAGCCGTGTCAGTTGCCGCCCGAAATCCTCCGGCACGAAGTCGAACGTCCACAGCGGCTTCTCCATCTGCCTGCCGCGCGCGGGCGGCACGTGGATCAGCAGCGAATCAAACGGGGCATGCGCAACAAACTCCGCGCTGAACCGCCCCGGCCGATCCGAGGCGAGCGTAATCGTCGCCGCGGCGCGTTGCCGGTCCTCGGGCAGGAAAATGCTCAGTTCCGGCCACAACGCGTCCGGATCGCGTGCGTCAGGCACCGGCAGCGCTTCGCCGCCCAGCGTCAGCCGGTAGATCCCGGGCTCGCTCCGCGGACACGACAGCAGGTAGTTCCCTTCTTCGATCGTCTCGTACCCGATCACCCGCATGTTGCGGAACCAGCGATGAGCCGACCACAGGCGCGGGTCGTCGTCGAGCAGCATGGGGTAAAGCTCGGCAAAGTCGCGCGCCATCGTCCGTTGAGACTCGCCCGCTCCTTCACACCGGATCGTAAACGGGAAGGCGGCAAAGCCGCGCTCGACGTCGGTCCAGCGTACCTCCGGCAGCGGATAGTAATTGACGTAATACACGCCGACGGGCAGGCTCGGCGGAAGCTCAAACGTATAGAACGCCGTCTGCTGATCCAGGGGAGGCACGCAGAGCACGCCGCCGTATTGGATTCCGAATCCCCCCGCGCGCAGCGGGACCGGGATGTAGCGGCGCCACTCGCTCGACGACCAGCGGATCCCCGCCACGCGCGCGTGGTCCGGATTGCGCCAGCGGATGCCGATCCGGAGCTGCTGGCCGGGCTCGACGCGAATCTCATGCGCCGCGGCCTGATATAGCTCCTTTGGGACAAAGAAGGTCTCCGCCTCCACGGCCAGCGGCGGATCGGAGCGCACGCCGGCGACGGCGACAAAGCCCTCGAACTCAGCGGCGTCGGGCTGGCGTTCGGGCTCGCGCGAGAAGAGCAGTCCGCGCGGCTCGCCCGGCAGGCTCGCCCAGGCCACCCAGCTCCGCGCGGCGTTGCGCACCGGCTGTTCACCGAACCGGTCAAACGAGAAATAATATCCCGTCATCAGATCCAGCTCGCGCGAGAGCGAATCGTCATACTGCCGCAGCAGATAGCCCAACGACCCTTCCGGTTCGTCGTGCCGGACGATCGTCCCCGGCGGCGCCAGCCGCCGGATCACCTCGGCCGCCCGCAGCACATCGGCGCGCGGTTGCGGATGCCGGGCCGGATCGGGCCCAAAGGGAGCAAGCACAAGGATGACGAGCAGAATCAGCCCGACCGCGAGCGCCGCCCGCAGCCTGGCCGACCCGGCCGCCGACGCGCCCGACGCCGCGGCCATCCAGACCAGGCCATCGACGCCCCATGCCGCCAGCGCCATGCCCGGGATGATCGCATGCGCGAAATTATAGGTGTTCAGGTTGACCAGCCCGTAGAACAGCACGAGGAACGTCAGCATGGTGATGCGAAACAGCCACGGCGCCGTCAGCAGGCCGACCGCCGCCAGCAGAACGCCCGGCAGCGTCAGCATCAGCGCCAGCCGCGTCAGGTAGGTGTGGGTCCACGGCTCGCTCCCGATCCATCCCTGAGCCTGGCTGGCGAACCACGCGTAGCGCCGTGAATAATCCTCGTAAAGCGTGAAGGGGTTTAGTTTGTAGACCCAGAAGACGGCGCCCACGGCCAGCAGCAGGGCGATGAACACGCCGATCCGGAGGCGCCGATCGTACGCGCGTTGCGCCATGAAATACACAAAGCAGCCGGGCAGCCAGATCAACGAGGGGATCTTCGCCGCCCCCGCCAGCATGAAAAACAGGACGAACAACCCGACCCAGCGCCATCCACGCGGCCGGCGCCAGGCCATCCAGAAGCAGACCAGCGCCGCCATCTGCAGGGCCAGCGTCGCGCTCTCGGTCGAGATCATCCGCGAGATGAACACGTGATATGGATTGATCGCCAGCGCCGTCATGAACAGCAACGCCAGCCGGCGCCGCCGTTCCAGCCCCCACTGCGGGTCGGCGGCCAGGAACCCCGCGGCCGCGGCGCCCGCCACCGTGCACAATCCAAACCCGAACGACCAGAGCCGCGCCAGCGTCCACAGCTCCAGGTTGAACAACCCCGCGACCCAGCGCGTCCTGGCCGTCAGCCAGGGCAGGATCCACAGTTCCAGGAACGCCCGCCGCATGTCGAGGATCTGCGTGTCCTTGATCAGCGCGTGGACGGCGTTCATATTCGTCCGCTGGCGATCGGCGGGGTAATCCACCGGCGGAAGATCCAGCCGATAGGCGCGCAACCATGCCCCCAGCAGCAGAATCAGGACGAACGTGAGCCAAAACAGACCGGCGGGACTCGTCGCCCGTCCGATCCACGCAAGAGTTGTTTTGCTCGAGTGATCGGGCATCCGGCGGCATTCACATCGGCGGATTGACGGGCCGGGTCGCGGTACTCCCGCGCGCGCTGAATCAGGCGGCTCCGCCGCGGCGCGGCGCCGCTCCCAATGGCACGACACGGGCCCATCAAATGGCATTCCGCGGCGAAACGCAAGCGCGACATGGCCCGGCGGCGCCGCGCCAGATTGAGCTTTTCAGAAAATCCGGCCGACCGTCAAAAAAACTTGTACAGCGGTCCCGTTTGGCGTGCATTACCAGATGGAGAGGGATGTCGGGGCGTGAATCCGGATTGTTTCCCCCGATTCAGCCGGGTTCACGCCCTTCTGCCTGTTGACCGGGACTCATTTTTCACGGAAAGGACCCAGATCCATGACGCGCTCTTTCTTTTTTGCATTCTGCCTCGGCTTGAGCGCCACGGCGTTTGCCGCCTCCGACGTCCAATGGACCTTCGGCGACGACACCATGTTCAATTACATCCTGAACAGCAAATCCTCCGATATCCTCTACGATGGCACGCTCCCCGCCAATGATCCGACGCTCAATCTGATCATCGGCAAGCGCTACGGCGTCACGATCCAGAACCCGGTTCTCCATCCCTTCCAGGTGCTGGCCAAGGGGACGACGTTTAACACCGATGTCGTGCTGCTCTCCATGGGGGGAACCACCGGATCCTTTGAATCCGATTCCGAGGTCGACTGGACCGACAGCGGGGGTACGGTTGAGTTCACGCTCACGCCGGCGCTGGCCGCCGCCATGGCGCCCGATGCCAACCATACGCCCGGCTATCGCTGCGGCATGCACGTCGACATGATGCGCGGCGACTTTGTCATTTACGGCAAAGGCACGGAAATCGCCGACCCCATCCCCGGCCCGATCCCGCAGGGACCCTTCGTCATCGACCTGGAGGATGTCGTCACCGGCCTCATCTCGCCGCTCGGCGTCACCGAACCAGACGACGGATCGGGCCGCCTGTTCGTCTGGGATCAGAACGGCACGGTTCACATCATTGACAACGGCACGCTGCTGCCCACCCCTTTCCTGGACGTCAGCTCGCGTCTGGTGTCGCTCGGGCTCGGCGGTCCGGGCGGCTATGATGAACGCGGACTGCTCGGCTTTGCCATGCATCCCAACTTCGCCGCCAATCCGTTGGTCTACACCTACACCTCCGAGCCCGCCTCCGGATCGGCCGATTTCGAACTTGATCTGCCCGTCGGCGTCAATCCCAACCACGACTCGGTGATCGCCGAATGGCAGGTCGACGCCGGCAATCCCAACCTGATCGACCTGAGCAGCCGCCGCGAATTGCTGCGCATCGAGGAACCGCAGTTCAACCATAACGGCGGCGCCCTGCATTTCGATGCCAGCGGGCACCTGTTCATCTCGCTGGGCGACGGCGGCGCGGCCGACGATCAGGGCAACGGTCACGGCGAAGGCAACGCCCAGAACATCGAAACCATTCTGGGGTCGATCCTGCGGATTGATCCGCATGGCAACAACTCGGCCAACGGCCAGTACGGGATCCCCGCCACCAACCCGTTCGTCGGCGTCCCGGGCGTCGATGAGATCTATGCCTACGGTCTGCGCAATCCGTACTCCTTCAGCATCGACCGCGTCACCGGCGATCTCTACGTCGGCGACGCCGGCCAGAACGACATCGAGGAGGTGACGGTGATCACCGCCCCGGGTGCGAATCTCGGCTGGAATCGCAAGGAAGGCTCGTTTTTCTTTGATCCCAACGGCAGCGGCCCCGGCTTCGTCACGACCGAACCGGCCGCGCCGATCCCGTCGGGCCTGCTCGACCCGCTCGTGGAATACGACCATGACGAGGGCGTTGTCGTCGTCGGCGGATTCGTCTACCGCAGCAGCGAATTCCCGGCCTTCGACGGCACGTATATCTGCGGCGAATTCAGCAAGAACGACGAGGGACGCCTGTTCTATGTCGACGGCGACGACACCCTGCGCGAATTCCTGATCGAGGGCGGCGGCGGCGTCGGAATCTTCGTCAAGGGCTTCGGCCAGGATCAGGCGGGCAATGTCTATGTGACCGGCTCCAACGAAACTGGCACCGGCGGCACGTCGGGCGTCGTCAAGAAAATCGTCCCGGTCGAAGTCCCGGTCGGCCTTTCCAGCTTCATCATGGAATAAGCTTCATTCCCATCCCCACCCCACGCCAACAGAGGGAGGAGCCTTCATCCCCGGCTCCTCCCTCTGTCACGTCCGACCAACTAAAATCGTCCCTCGTGCTCGTAATCGCCCCCAAAGGCCCACCTCAGAATTCGGCTCTCGGCTCTCAAACACACACTCCCAAAAAGAAACCTCGCTGCCCTCCAACGGGAGCGAGGTCGAGCCGGCTTTCAAGCGCGCTGGAGGAGTTACAACTGAACGCCCCGACACCGCACGGGAGCCGGCAACTCGTAGCCGATTCCGGGTTTTTCAAGGGAAAATCATTCGACCCCGATTCCGGGACCGAGAACGAAAACGGACTCCTCCGCACTTCGGCGTTCTTGCGGTCAGGACGCGCGGAGCCAGACCCTGCCGGCTAACTGGAACTGCTGCTGTAACACAACTCGGGGAAGACATCGCATATCACATCGCAGCCTGTCAGCGTCAGGACAAGCACAACACAGACCAGCATCGTAACCACGATTCGCATGGACGATCTCCTTCTTGCCGGAGCGGGCGTGGGCTTGCGGCCGGGCAGTCGAAGCCGGCTGCGACCAGGCGTCAACGAAGCCGTGCGCGTCGGACGCTCGGCCGGGCGGATCAGGTTGGCAACGCTCAACCGCCCAAACTGTTGACAGCTACATCATCTATTCGCGGCCAGTCTAGCCGACGCCTTCCTCCGCTGCAATCCTCAAAATGCACCCTTGCCGAGCAAAACGGCCGGGATCGTCCGAATCAGGATGACAATGTCCAGCAACAGCGACCAGTTCCGAATGTAATAAAAGTCGTATTCCAGGTTATAGTGCAGCGGTAATTGTTTTCGCCCGGCGATCTGCCATAGTCCGGTGATCCCCTGAGGCACGTCGAGCCGCCGCCGCTGCCACGGCGTGTACTGCTCCACGATGAACGGCATCTCCGGGCGCGGGCCGACCAGGCTCATGTCGCCCCGCAGCACGTTCCACAACTGCGGCAACTCGTCCAGGCTCGTCTTGCGCAGAAACCGCCCGAACCGCGTCACGCGCGGGTCGCTCTGCGCGCTCGGCGCCACGGCGTAGGGGTTCGCGCCCGTCGTCATCGTCCGGAACTTGATCAGCTTGAAGATCCGTCCATCCTGGCCAACCCGGTCATGGACAAAGAGCACCGGACCGCGCGAATCGAGCTTGATGCAGATCGCGATCGCCGCCATCAGCGGCAGCGACAGGATGAACAGCGGCACGGTCAGGACCAGGTCCATCGCCCGTTTCAGCAAGGCCCCGGCGGGCGTGAGCCGCCCCTCGCGCAGCAGAATCACCGGAAAATCACCGATCTCATCGATCTTGACCCGGTCGGTGATCACCTGGAGCAGATCGTTCTTGACGATCTTGAAATGGACGTTGGCCGCCTCGCATTCCACCACCAGATCGAGCGCCGCATGCTGGTCCATGTTCGGCACGGCCAGAAACACTTCCTCGATGCGGTATTGCAGCAGCAGGTCGACGAGCCGGCTGCCGTCGCCGATGACGGGGATGCCGGCAATCGTCGCGCCGAGCTCCGCCGCGCGCCGGTCGATGAACCCGACCAGTTCATAGCCGATCTCGGGATGGGTCTGAATGCGCAGCGCGACGCGCCGGCCGGTCTCCCCGGCCCCGATGATCGCCGCGCGCGTCAGCCCGACGCCCGCCTTGCGCATCCGGTCCTTCACGATCCGCAGCAGCGAGCGGCTCGCGTATAAATACGCCGTCGCCCCCACGCAGAACGGCATGATGACCCGGTTGGCGAGCTGTTCGGTCGGCCGCTTGGTCAGGTTGGCGAAGGCCAGCGTCACCAGCAGCAACACGAAACCCGCCTTCAGGATATCGCTGACCTGGTTGAGCGAGCTGATGCGCAGGCGATGATCATACTGGTGGAAGAACGCCAGCACGGCGACCCAGATCAGCAGTAACGCCGGCAGGTACTGCAGGTAGAGGTCCTTGGGGTTGATCGGCCGGGCGAAGCGATGGTCGAACGCGCGAATCAGCTCCCAGCTCTCGCCCCAGAGGATGCTGAGCGCGATGACGTCGATCGCCAGCAGACACAGCGTGACAAAATGGCTTTTCCAAAAGGAACCCATGCAGCGGAGACAGCCGATATCCGGAAGACTGCGGCAAGGGGCGGCGGCCCGGCGCCCCCCCGGGAGATCAACATTGCCTGAGGACGGGCCAATAGGCAACGGGCAATGGGGGTCCGACCCCGGCCGGATCGGCCGGCCCCGCCCCCGCCAAAAGGCGACCCATTTGGCACCGCGCTTGCAATGCCCCAGGACGGGATCCACAACGCAAGACTTTCATAGGGAAGGCAGAACCACTCGATTCACGAGGACGAGGACGAGGGACGGGAGACGTAATTTTGCAGGACGGACGTCTGATACAGCGAGGATGGAGCCGTGGCGCCGCGCGATGAGGATAAAGAGGATCACCCGCATCAATTGGAAACGGGCATAACGCTGCTGGCCGTGTTGCTGATGGTCGCCGAGACCTTCATCGCCGTGATTTTCTTCTGATTTCCGGCGGCGAAGCGTGCAGCCGTTTGCATCCCCGGGATGCACGGCAATGCACCCTCGCGCCCTGGCGGGCGGCGGCGCGTCGCGCCGCCAGATCACCTCGGGCTTGGCCAATCCCGCCTCAACCAGCCCCGCCCCGACTCGGCGCGCCATGACAAAAAACAGGTCGGAGAGTCGATTCAGGAGAATCCGGGTATATTCGCCGATCGGCTCGGCACGCGCCAGTGCCTCCACCTCGCGCTCCGCGCGGCGGCAGACCACCCGGCACAAGTGCAGGCAGGACGTGGCCGGGTGGCCCCCGGGCAGGACGAAATCCTTCAGCGGCGGCAGATCGCGGTTCATCGCGTCGATCAACCGTTCGGCATAGCCCACCATCTCCTGGTTGGCCACAACCATCCCGTCCCAGCGGTCCTCCAGCCGGGTGGCGAGGTCGGCGCTGACGGTGAACAACAGGTTCTGGATGTAGCACAGATGCTCGCCGAGCAGCTCCAGCAGCGGCTGAAGCTCGGCGGGGGCCAGCGGCCGGGCCGCGTCGAGCGCGTCGCGCGCCAGCGCGATCACCACCTGCAACTCGTCGACCGTGCCATACGCATTCAGCCGGGGATGATCCTTCGGCACCACCTGCCCCCCCACCAGCCGGGTCTGGCCGGCATCGCCGGTGCGGGTGTAGACGCGCGAGATGCGGACTTTGCCGGGCGCGGAGGAGTCGGGGGGCATGGGCTTTTCGGACATCGCGGCGGACCATTCAGCGGGGAATTGAGCAGGACGCGCGCCGATTGTACCAGTCTCTGGCGCCCCCCGCCACCCCGCGTCGGCGGGTCACCCGCGGTCGCCCGGCCGGCCCTTTCACCAGATTGGGGAAGAAAAAGCGCCCCCGATGGTGTATAAATGAAGTGACGAGAAACTCCGGACGACAGGACCGACGATGCCTCGCGAATTGCCGACCGATGACTGGACCGAGACGATTGGAAGACGCTACCGGCGTTTCGTCGACCGCATGCAGAAGGGCGAGCTCAACGCCGCGGCCGAGGAGTTCGCCCGGCTGTGCCACTGGATGCAGAAAAGCAGCCTGAAGTTCTCCAATCGGATGATGGCCGCGTTCACCGAGGGCTGGCTGGAGGTCTTCTGGCAGTGCCGGCGCTGGGATCTCGTCCTGAAGGTCTCCGAGGACGCCGAAAGCTACTTCGGCGATGACCCGGAATGGCGTTTCGCCCGCGGCGAAGCCCTGTTCTACCTGGGCCGGTTCGACGAGGCGCGCGAAATCCTCGAGAAGCTCACCCACGAGGACTTCGACGAGCCGATGGTCTTCTACCTGCTGGCCTGCCTCGCCGAACGGCGCCACGACGAGCAGGAGGCCTTGCGGCTGTTCCAGACCGCCAACAAGCTGGATTCGAAGAGCATGCTCGTGCCCGTGCCGGTCAACGAACAGGAGGTCGAAACGCTCTACCGCGAGTGCCTGGACGAGCTGCCCGAGAAGATCGCCTGGCACGTCAAGGAACTGCCGATTTTCGTGGACGCCTTCCCCTCCGACGAACTGATCCATTCCATGGATCCGCCGCTCGACCCGCTCGTGTTGGGCGTTTTCCTCGGCGAACCGATGGGAAACGAACCCACCCCCTGGCCGTCGGATCAGCCCCGCATCCTGCTGTTCCATAAAAACATCGCCAAAATCGCGGGGGACTTCGACGCGCTGGAGGACGAGCTGCGCCGGACGCTGTTCCATGAAGTCGGCCACTACCTGGGCTTCGACGAGGACCAGCTTGAGGAGATGGGCCTGGCCTGATCCCCCAACGCACGAAGCAATTGAAATGTCCCGCCGGGCAGGATTGCGCGGCGGGACGTTTTTTCCAACTGGCCGGTTTCGCCGTCAGCCGATTTTCTTCGGCTTGACCCTGGCCCCTTCCAGATAGCCCACCTCCGGCAACGGACCCACCAGCGGCATCGCATATTCGATAAACGCCTTGCTGATGTTATTGCCATCCTTGTTCAGGAACCGGCGCGGCAGTTGCGTCGTGTTCTTGGCGACGCTCGCCAGCGGACTCAGCTTGTAGCTGACCTTGTAGCCGGGACCCTTGGCGCGGATGATCGAGATCGTGCCGCTCTTGACGCCGGAGACCGCCGCCTCGACCGCCATCTCGCCCACCTGATACGCCTCCCGCGAGTCGGTTTCCGAATAGCAGCCGCAGAACGAACGCTGCAGATAACCGAATGTGTCGGCGCGAACGCGGATTTTTTCCGGGGCAAACCCTTCCTTGACCAGTTGGGCGAGGTAATCACCCAGGGCGCCGGTGCCCGAGAGCTGCTTGTTGCCGTGGCTGTCGACTTCCTGAACAAACTTCGTCGCGATCGCCACGCCGTCCTTGTCGGCAATCCCCTCGCTGGCGGCGATCATGCAGCGGCCGTATTTCTGGTAGACCTTCTTGACGTCCGCCACGAACTGCTGTTCATCGAACGGCAGCTCAGGCACATAGACCAGGTGTGGGCCGGAATCGGGCCGGCTGCGCCCCAGCGCGGCCGCCGCCGTCAGGAACCCGGCATGACGACCCATCACGATGTTGATCTTGATCCCCTTCAGCGCGCGGTTGTCCAGATCGTCGCCCATGAACGCCAGCGCCACGAACCGCGCGGCCGAGCCGTAGCCCGGGCAGTGGTCGGTTCCCAGCAGGTCGTTGTCGATGGTCTTGGGAATGTGAAACACGCTCAGGTCATAGTTTTCCGCTTCGGCCACTTCGCGGACGATGTTGGCCGTCTCGGCCGAGTCGTTGCCGCCGATGTAGAAGAAGTAGTGGACGTCGTGCGCGCGCAGGATGTCGAACATCCGGCGGCATTCCTCCGGCGTCACTTTCTTGCGCACCGAGCCGAGCGCCGAGGAAGGCGTCAGGCCGACGCGCAGCAGCTCGGCCCGCGGGATATCGTTTAGATTGATCAGGTCCTGATTGAGGATGCCCTGCACCCCGTGGCGGG